>CAYPMQ010000081.1:0-12320 GCA_964411625.1 uncultured Ignavibacteriaceae bacterium | reverse complement strand
ATTCTTGTTTCCTCGGGATATTTAACATATTCAGCATCAGAAACCGGGGCAGAGGGCGATTTCCCTATTCGTCTGGAATAGAATATATCCGGATTTCCGAAATTGAACCCCCAGTTATTATTTGAACCGCCGTAACCAAAAAACAGAAGATTGGAACCCTCAATAAAAAATGGTCTCTTTTCATTAAAAAATGTTTCAAAAGCACTAAGGTTAAGAACTGCAGGGTCAACTTCAACTTGCCCGAAATCCGGATTTACAGTCAGATCAAGAGTTATATTGCTTGTGATTCCGTATTTAAGATCAGCACCGAATGACGTGAGATACTGATTTGACTTGTAAAACGGGTCTCCTGCGTCATGAATAAGATACTGAGCTTTCTGAACAATATAAGGCAGAATTTCAAGGTTTTTAACGGGTAAAATATCATCAAGGCCCTTAAGTTCAAGAAATTTTGAAACAAAACCGCTTTCCTTTTTCGGAACCATTCTCAGGTATGATTCTTCGTTATTCCTTGCAATGACTCTTTTGAAGTTCACACCCCACTTCATTGATTCGTTTTTAGAAAATCTTAACTGTGAGAAAGGAATTTTCACCTCAACGGTCCATCCGTGTTCATCAATATTCACACCAGAGGTCCAAACACCATTCCATGAATCATCGTCCCAGTCGTCATTAAACAGAGTGCCGTCACCCATTGCACCGCCGGCATTTACGGCAAAGTAATACCCGGATCTTTTATCATTGTACGGATCAAGGAAAATCACAAATCTGTCTGAAGTAACCCAGTAATCTCTTCTGGTCAGATGCGCTACTATTGAATCCGGATCAGTATCAAAACAACGTATGCCGAATATTATAGCGTTATCAGTGTGAAGAATTTTGAGTGCTGTTCTCTGAGTGGAAGGTTTTCCCTCATCGGGATCTCTCTGTGTAAATTCAACCTCTATCAGGTCAGCCCATACGGGTTCACTGAGTTTCCCGTCGATTTCAATGTTTCCGTGATACTTCTCCGAACTGAGAAGTCTTAACTGTTCACTGCCGCCTGCATAGGCAGTAAGGGCAAGAAAAAAACAAAGTAATACAATTTTCATGTTGATCCGGTGTTAAATTTGGGAAATTTCACAGTGGTAAAATAATTATCGAGTTTGCGGTAAAATTTTAATAGTGATGAAGGTGGATTATCAATGACGAGTTGTACTTTTGCAAGATAAACGGTGATATTCTCAAAAAGTTATTTAAAAAGTTGATTCGTACAGATTATTTTTTTACTATTGCGATTGAATTTTAATCCTGTTTAATTTATACGAAAATCAATGGAAAAATCCGAAAACTTAAAGCCAAAAGTTCTTCTGGTAGAGGATAATGCCGAAAACAGGGATGTTATGGTGCATTTCCTCAAAAAAATCTGTGATGTGGATATTGCTGTTGATGGTCCTTCTGCAATTGCCCGGGCTGAAAGTAATAATTATGTACTCATTCTGATGGATATAAACCTCGGATTTGGCATGAACGGAATTGAAGCCACAAAGAAAATCCGTTTGATGGAAAAATACAGGGATATACCTATTATTGCAGTAACCGCATACGCTATGGCCGGTGATAAGGAAATATTTATTGAATCAGGCTGTACTCACTACATTTCAAAACCATTTACTAAACGAGAGTTTACGGGATTGGTGGAAAAAACTCTGGGGATCAGTACTCAGAGCTGATATCACCGAGAAACTGTTTCAGATCACTGAATACCTTTGCAACAGTAAGTTCCCGCACGCATTTATATTTAACATCAGTTCTGGTGCATTTAAGGGGTGAAGGTGAATAGATAAAACATGGGGCACATTCAAGATTAAGAGATGAGATAAAATGCCTGGTTTTCCAGGGTTTTATGTAATTCGTGTTTGTGGGGCCGATGATTGCAAAAACACTTGCTCCCATTGCCGAAGATATATGCATCAGCGAAGAATCATTTGTAACAAACACTCTGCTTCTTTTAATAAGAGCCGCACTTTCCGCAATATTACCCGCTTTTACTTCAAATACACGCTTTCCGCCGGTTTTTTCCAGAATTGATCTTCTGAGCTCAGCTTCCTCCGGTCCTCCGAAAAGCAGTACATCCATATTTAATTCATCATTTATTTTAGCGGCGAGCTCTGCAAATTTTTCAGGTTCCCATCTGCGGTTTATATGATTTTTCATAGTTGCGCAACCGGGATGGAAACCGATAAAGCCGCGTTCCGCCGTTCCGGGATTATCGGTAAGGTACTTATCCGCAAAAGCTTCATCAGCGGCCGTTAGAGGAAACTCATAAGGAGGTATTTCATCATACTTTTTACCCGTTATAAGCTCCGCCAGCCTTGTGTTTTCTTCGGCGTTGTGCAGCGAATCGTCTTCACGGACATAAAGGTTATTAAGAAACCCGAAATTTGCATTATCTGCTCTGAGATATCTTACCCCGACCCGGTTTTCAGATCCCGAAAGCCGGGATATTATATTGTATTCTTTCCTGTTGGAAGGATAAACATTCACGGAGTAGTCATAACCGCCAGGGACCCGGTTTCTGAGAGATAACATAAACTTCAGAGAATTCACTGCGCCCTGTTTAATGAAATCAAAATGGATCACTTCCGTAAAAAGACCCGTCCTTTCATAGATATCCTTTACGGCACCAAACATTACGACGGCGGTAATATGAGCCTCCGGAAGATCCTTCCTGAGCAGCTTCAGTGCCGGTGTGAACATTAAAGCATCACCGATTCCTGATAAAGCGAAAACCACTATTTTCATGTTCTGTTTCTTCTGTTCCGCAAATAAAAAAGGCGGCTTTCACTTAAGCAAGCCGCCTTTCCTGAAATTCAGTGAATTATTTTCCTTTTGCTGCTGAATCAGCCAGAGATTTGTACATATCATAGGCACCCTTCAGATTGGGATCCTGAGGATAGCGCCTTAAAAGCTGTTCATACAGACCAACAAGTTTTTTATATTCCTTGTTTCTCTCATATATCTGAGTAAGAATCGAATAAGGATTAAATTCACGGTTTACGTCATTTGGGTTCATTTCGATCATCTTGAGCATTTCAGCTTCAATTTCGGCTGAAATCTTTTTGAATTTATCAATTGCACCCGCTCTGTAATAGAGATCGGAAACCTGATATCTCAGCATGGGATCAAGCGGTATTTTTGACACAGGGATCTTTTTATCCATCTCATCAAGTGTTTTGATTGCCATATCGTTTTTACCATGTTCAAGATAATGAAGCGTTAATCTCAGAAATGAGTTTCTGTAATTCTGAGATAATCTTTCATGGTTATCATCAAAGAATACCTTAGGATCAGCTATGCCGCGGAATTTGAATCCGGGTTTATAGTCTTTGCTGAAACCGGGATTTTCATTGAACAGCTGCTGATACATAATTTTTTCATTAACGGCTTCAGCAAGCTGACCTGATTTAACCTTAACAGGCATTACTCTGAAAGCCATACCTTCCATAAGGAGATATTCATCAAGACCGATTTTTGAATCAGGGCTGCAGGTTGCTGCAAAATAGATGGGGCGGTCACCAAGATTGTTTTTGACAATCTGTTCAACCATTACATCCTGAACTCTGATATATCTGATCCCGTCGCCGGTCTGACCTGCTGCGGGCATAAACCAGCTTAGCTCAGATGCATTAACAAACGCTGAATCAGAAACAATCTTCATTTCTTTGAGTGACTGTACAATATCATAAAACTGCTTGCGAACCTGCGGAGTAATTGTCACGTTTTTCTGCGCACCGTTAAACTGAGTGGGTCTGAGCTGATTTATCATTTCATCTGTCAGAGTCATGTTAACTTTGGCAGCTCCGTATGGCGCTGTATTCTTAAGCTGTCTGATATACCAGTCGGTATTCAGAAGGCTCAGGTTTGCTATTCTTACGTCTCTTCTGACTCCTTCAACATCCTGCAGATACCAGAGCGGAAATGTGTCATTATCACCATTTGTAAACAGGATTGCATTAGGGGCACAGCTCTGGAGCAGATTGTATGAGTAATCCCATGCAACAAAGTTCGCAGAGCGGTCATGAGTGTAATAATTTGCCTGAAGCATCCTGACGGGAACAAGAACAATGCCTGCCAGAATGATGAACAGGGTTGCGGCATTACGCATTGCGCCTTCTTTAAGATATTTTTCTGCAACTTCAGCCAGTCCTTTAATTGCAATACCTATCCAGATGGAGAATACGAAAAATGCACCCACATAGAAGTAATCTCTTTCTCTTGGCTGGGGCTGTTGCTGGTTCTGATAATATGCCGTGAGATATCCCATAAAAATGAACAGAACCATAAATGCCGATGCCATTTTCCAGTCACGCCGGAAATGGAAATAGATGCCGAGAAGACCAAGCAGCAAAGGAATTCCGAAGAGGGAGTCTCTGGTATTACCGGCAAAAGTAATTCCAAACGGCTTAAACAGTGCATTTCCTATTGCATTGAATGGGGCAATGTTTGGTCCGCTGTCCTGATACCATGATTCACGGCCGGCGTAGTTCCACATAAGATATCTTGTCATCATGTGATGCATCTGAAAGGTCCAGAAGAAATCAAGATCCGAAGAATAGTTCTGGTAAACCACCATCTGATGGGGTTCTGTTGCATATCTTCTCTTGAAAGTCGGGAAATCACCGTACTGTTCACGGTTAAGATATGAAACAAGTTTGGTAAAATTATCGGGCTCATTCTCATTCATCGGCGGCTGCATGTTTGACCTGATTATAACCATTGAATATGTTGAGAATCCGATGATTATCAGTATCAGCGACATTCCCGCAAGATGCAGGGTGGGTTTGTTGTTTTTAATCGAATAACGAACCAATGCTGCAAGGGCTAATCCCATAACCGCAATCAGACCAAGTTCAAGATTTATGTTATCACCGGCAACTGTTTTCATAAAAGCAGGGATATATTTAACTACGCCGGGGTAAGTGGCGAAAAGTGTTATGCCTCCGATTACAAGAGGCAGATAGAATGAATTTCTGCTGAAAAGTTTTTTCCAGAACACCCCTATATATATTGCACTGAGAACAGCAAGGTAAATTTTAAATTTGGAATCGTAATCTTTGTATTCCTCGGGTGAGGGGATATCGCTTCCGGTCTGACCGCCCCACATAAATATTGCCATAAGAAGAATAAGAGCTGCATGACCTAAAAAGATATACCCGGTTCTTTTTAACTCTTCTTCATTATTAATATACTTTCTGAACCAGATAACCATTACAACCGTTACAAGCGATAGAACACTCATCAGGTGTATACCGGTTGAAAGTCCCGTAAGGTAAGCTATCAGCAGAATATATTTTTCATTATCCTGGTTATCAGCCTTTTCATTCCAGAGAATCATCAGGTAGGTGATTGCCGCAAAAAGAAAAGTACTTGCGGCGTAAACTTCAGCTTCAACTCCGTTATACCAGAAAGTATCGCTGTAAGAAAAGGAAAGGGCGCCGATTGCTCCTGCAGCAAGCGTTGAAAGGGAATCCCAGATATTTGAAGGTGTTTTTCCTCTGTAATTCTGAATAAGCTTAATTATTATAAGATAGAGGAATAATATTGTGAATGCACTGCTTAGAACAGAAAGCATATTCACTCTGAAACCAAGATTTTCCCCGAAAGGCACCATAGAGAAAAACCTTCCGAGCATCAGGAAGAAGGGGGCTCCAGGAGGGTGGGGCACCTGCAGAGAATATGACGCTGCTATAAACTCGCCGCAGTCCCAGAATGAAACAGTTGGCTGAACAGTCATTAACAGAACTATGAGGGAAGCAAAGAATACTAATCCCGCAGTTATTCTGTTCATTAAATTGAAATTCATTTATTCCTCTTCATTTGAATTATTTATTACCGCTATATTTCCTGAACAGATCCTCGGCTGATGGCTTTGGCCTGTTAGTAATGTATTTATCATATAATTCCCTGAGCCTCGCAAAAGAAACCGTATCAAATTCCTCTTCATCTTTATCACGTTTCATGAACATTTTAAACGTATCACTGTCTTTCGGGTTCATTCTGAACTCATTTTTTTTCAGCTCTGCAAGAAATTTCTTCTGCTCTTTGTAACTCATATCAGCTTACTAAAAAGTTTTTGCCAAATAACCAAGATACTGAAAACTCAAAAATTTTTTAAAGTAAAAAAGCCGGTATTCACCCTTAAAGTCAGAATCTGTTTTATTTTAACCTTTGATATTTCTGCCCGGGGATTTTAATAACTCCCCTCAAGGTAACCTTTTGCTATATAATCAAAGAGTCTGTCAGGAAGAAGTCCCGTGATTTTTGCACCCACTGAAGTCGGGAACGGAAAAGCGATTATGCTCTTCTCTTTCTCAATTCCCCGAGTTATTATTTCTGCCGCCTTTTCTGCACTGATCATAAAAGGCATTCTGAACTTGTTTTTATCAGTCATTGGTGTTTTAACAAACCCGGGTTTTACCGTAAGTACCTTTATACCTGCAGGTTTAAGTTCTACCCTCAGACTCTCAAGATACAATGAAAGAGCTGCTTTACTGGCTGAATAGTACCCGCTGTACGGAAATCCTCTAGCATCAGCAAGGCTTGAGACCCCGACTATGCAGCCTCCGCCGTCTGAGGTCATCTGAGGTATCAGGTTTTCCAGGAAATTCACCACCCCGAAATAATTTATTTCCATCGTATCCCTGATTTTATCGTAATCAAAAACATTCTTTTTACCCGGCATGCTAATACCCGAGTTCAGGATTGCGGTCTGAACCGGTCCGTGTTTACCTCTTATCTCATCACAGATTTGTTTAACCTGATCCCTTGCTGCAACATCGCACTTATAGGTGAATATTTTTGAGCGGGGAAATTCTTCCCTTATTTCATCAAGCAGTTCTATTCTTCTGGCCATGAGATGAAGTTCACAGCCATATCCTGTAAGGTGTTTTGCAAGGGCTCTGCCTATACCGGTTGATGCACCGGTAATTATAATTCTGTTGTTTCTTAGATTCATAATTTTTATTTTGGAATGAAATTTGATTAAAAGATAATTTTCTATTTTAAAGTAACACTTTTTTCAAAATTTTGACGGGTTATGTTCCAAAAAGATACCTTTATTCAGATTGACGATGTACTTGTAAACACCGAAATATACCGGACAAATTTTGCCTGCGACCTTTCGGCCTGTAAAGGGGCTTGCTGCACACTCGATAGCGAGTACGGTGCCCCGCTTGAACTTAAAGAGATAGAAGCGATTGAAAAAAATCTTAAAAACGTACTTGATTATCTTCCTGAGCAGCATCGCAACAAAATCGGGATAACAGGATTTTATGAGTTTAAGGATGAAGTTTACATGACTCAGTCAGTTCGCAATAAAGCGTGTGTCTTTGTTTACTATGATGGCGATATTGCTAAATGCGGTATTGAAAAGGCATGGTTTGAAGGTAAATCTGATTTCCGGAAACCGATTTCTTGTCATCTTTTTCCCATCAGGGTATCAAAGTTATTCGGTAAAACAATGCGTTATGAAAAATTTGACGAATGTAAACCCGCAGTCAAAAAAGGTACGGAACACAAAGTACGCCTTATTGATTTTCTGGAAGACCCCCTCAAAAGAGAGTTCGGCGATAAATGGTATGATTCTTTCAGAGAAGAGGGAGGAGAATAATCTATGCTCTCTATTTCGCAGGAATTAAAACAGTCACAGCAGTTAAAGCTCTCCCCGCAGCAGATTCAGTTTCAGAAACTGCTTCAGTACAATACTCTTGCGTTTGAACAGAGAATAAAGGAAGAACTTGAACTGAACCCCATTCTTGAAGAAGAAATTGAGATCAAGGAAGAAACCGATGAGCCCGCAGAAGAAAGCCGGAATTCTGAGGAATCAACGGAAGAAACCGACACCCGTGATGACGAGTTCACCATGGAAGATTACATGAACGATGAGGACTACTTTGACGGGTATGAACTTTATGCTCAGAAGCACCAGCGTGAAGATAATTTTCAACCTCAGACCCCCGCCAGAGAATCGCTCTCTGAACATCTCCTGAACCAGCTTTACGCTCTTTTCCTCACCGAGGAATTTATTGTACTCGGTGAAATTATAATCGGCAACCTTGATGAGAAGGGTTATCTTGACCGGGATCTGTTTGAGATTCTTGATGATATCAGAAAAGAACATGGTTACGATATTAAGCCCGCAGCCGCAGAAGAACTTCTTAAAACAATCCAGACTTTTGACCCCGTTGGTATTGCATCAAGGGATCTTAAGGAGTGCCTGCTTGTTCAGCTTCAGCACTCTGCGTTTGATCCTTATTACTCCCACATTGCCGAGGAGATCATCAGGGATCACTTTGACGATTATTCAAACAAGCATTTTGATGCGCTGATCAATAATCTCCACATCAGCCGGGAAACACTTAAAACAATTGACCGGCTGATTAAAAAACTCAATCCGAAACCGGGTGAGGGAGGGGATGTTCCCGCAGAGCTCAACCAGATCATCCCTGATTTTATCATCGAGAAAGTCAACGAGGAATACCGTATTACTCTTAATGACAGATCCCTCCCCACCATCACAATTAATAAGACTTATCTTGAGATGATTCAGGAAGACCCTGATAAAAAAGAGAAGAAAAAGAAAAAAGTAGATAACGAGACGATGAAGTTTCTCAGGGAAAAATTTGAATCGGCAAGATGGTTCATGGCATGCATAGAACAGAGAAGGGAAACTCTCCTGAAGGTTATGAGAGCGATATTTGAAAGACAGTACAAGTTTTTTGCTTATGGTCCTGAACACCTCAAACCTCTCGTTTACCGTGAAATCTCCGAAGAAATAGGAATGGATATTTCAACAATCAGCAGGGTTGTTAACGGAAAGTTTGTACAGAGCCCGCAGGGAATCCACGAACTCAGATTTTTCTTCAGCGAGGGTATCTCAACCGATGACGGGAATGAAATAGCAAATAAACAGGTCAAATTCAAGATTAAAGAACTGATTGACGGTGAACCTGCAGATAATCCGCTGACAGATGACCGCCTGGCAGAGATTCTTCAGGCCGAGGGTATCCATGTGGCAAGAAGAACAGTGGCAAAATACCGTGAACAGCTCAGAATTCCGGTGGCAAGACTCCGTAAGAGAATCTGATAATGCTCAGCGATACACTCGTAGTCATTTCTCTTTTTGCGCTTTTCGGAATTATCCATTCAGTGCTGGCATCTGAACAGGTAAAAGTCATTATTAAAAACGGACTGCCCGCCTTTCTCCCATTTTACCGAATCACCTACAACGGTTTCTCACTGGTCACTTTTTACGCTGCTTATATGCTGGCACCCAAAAGCGGGGAAGTTATTTATGATCTGCCATACCCCTGGGATCTTATAATTCTCATTCCCCAGATTTTAAGTTTTATCGGGCTGCTCTGGTGTCTTAAATATATAGACGGAAAAGAGTTTCTCGGGATTTCCCAGCTTAAGAGATTCTATAGCGGAATTTATGATTTTAACGAGCTTGACGAGAGGTCAGTACTTCGGATTGAAGGGCCCTACAGATTCAGCAGGCATCCTATTTATCTTTTCAGCATCACATTTCTGGCATTCAGACCCGTTATGACACAGTTTTATCTCATATTTGTAATATGCCTTACGGCATACTTTTATATCGGCTCTGTGTTTGAAGAAAAAAAACTTTTGAGACGCTTCGGGAATGATTATGCCGAATACCGGAAAAAAGTGTCACGAATCTTTCCTCTCAGGCGCGGAGTCTAAAATAAAAATTAAATAAATCAGAAAGAAAATGGAAAAAATCAGGTCAACTACCATACTTGGAATTATCCATAACGGAGAAGCTGCCATAGCCGGTGACGGTCAGGTAACACTCGGCAACACCGTTATGAAGCACAATGCAGTTAAAATCAGGAAAACCCTACAGGGTAAAGTGCTCTGCGGATTTGCCGGTGCTTCTGCCGATGCGTTCACCTTAATGGAGCGGTTTGAGGATAAACTTGAACAGTACCGCGGAAACGTCAACAGAGCCGCAGTTGAGCTTGCCAAGGAATGGCGCACCGATAAATATCTCAGGAAACTTGAAGCTCTTCTTGCCGTTGTTTCACAGGATAGTGCTCTGGTTATATCCGGTAACGGCGACGTGATAGAACCGGCAGATAAAATTGTCGCCATAGGCTCGGGTGGAATGTATGCACTTGCTGCAGCAAAAATGCTGAAAAAACACAGCAGCCTTTCGGCTCGTGAAATTGCTCTCGAGGCGCTGAAAACCGCATCCGAGATCTGTATTTACACTAACGACAATATCAATGTCGAAACTATTGAAAAATAAAGGAATTTAAATTGAATTCACCATTACTTAAAAAGGAACTAACCCCCTCTCAGATTGTCTCCGAGCTTAATAATTACATTATTGGTCAGGATGATGCCAAAAGAGCAGTAGCCATTGCTCTCCGTAACAGATGGAGGCGGCAGAATGTTGAAGGCGTGTTAAAAGATGAAATAATGCCGAACAATATCATTCTTATTGGCCCCACAGGCGTCGGAAAAACCGAAATTGCCAGGAGACTCTCAAAACTAGCAGGTGCCCCCTTTGTAAAAGTTGAGGCTTCCAAATTCACCGAGGTCGGTTATGTCGGCCGGGATGTTGAATCTATTATAAGAGACCTGGTTGAGATTTCGTTCAATATGATTAAATCCGAAAAAACCGCAGAGGTAAAAGAAAAAGCGATTGAAATGGCTGAGGAGCGGATTCTCGATATCATGATTCCTCCCGTTAAAAAACCTGTTACCGTGGAAGAACCGGAAAACGGTACTGAATCTGATTCTTACCAGAATCAGAAAACGCGCGATTGGATGAAAGAGAAAATCCGCAGCGGAGAGATGGATCAGAAGATGATTGAGTTTGATACAAATCAGCCCGCGGTCGGCATGCAGGTACTGGGTCCGTTCGGCGGTGATGATCTGGGTATTAATCTCTCTGAGATTATGTCATCAGTAATGCCAAAGAAAAAGAAAAAACGCAAAACAACCATTGCCGAAGCGCGCGAAATTATAGCTCAGGAAGAAGCTCAGAAGCTTATTGACATGGATTCTGCCCAGCGCGAGGCTATCATACGCGCAGAGAACTCAGGTATTGTTTTCATTGATGAAATTGATAAAATTGCCGGCGGCAACAAGGGTAACGGACCTGATGTATCGCGTGAAGGTGTACAGCGTGACCTCCTCCCCATAGTTGAAGGTTCGAGCGTTAACACAAAGTACGGTGTTGTGAAGACAGATCATATACTGTTCATTGCTTCCGGTGCATTTCATGTATCAAAGCCGTCTGATCTCATCCCTGAGCTTCAGGGCAGATTCCCGATCAGGGTAGAACTGAAATCACTCACTGAGCAGGATTTTATAAGAATTTTAACTGTTCCGCAGAACGCACTCTTAAAGCAGTATTCAGCGCTTCTTGAGACCGAAGGCGTTCAGACCGAGTTTACTACCGACGGTATCCGTGAAATTGCACGGATTGCACAGATGGCAAATGAGCAGGTTGAGAATATAGGTGCAAGAAGGCTGCACACCATTCTCACAACGCTGCTTGAAGATATTCTTTTTGATGTCCCTGATAAACTGCCTGATTCAAAGGTTGTGATAGACAGTCAGATGGTTAAAGATAAACTTGATAAGATTGTCACTAACAGAGATTTGAGCAAGTACATCCTGTGATTTTGTTGCTCGTTGTTTGCCTTGGCGAATTGTTCGTTACAGCACAAACGGATATGATAAATGCGATTCATCTGAGTAAAAGATAAAATTAATGCCCTTTGCCGGGTAAAAGCGGTAAAGGGCGTTTTTGTTTGGTTTATCGGCCACTAAGACACCAATCCGCCTTCGGCTTAGCAAAGAAAAATAGTCAGGTTAAAAACACGCCTCACAGATTTCAACATGTGATATTAATACAAGTTAGGATATCTTTATCATTTGCCCTTTACTTCAGTCAACGGTTCGAAAGGTTACAAAAACCCCCGGGCCTCAGCACCATTTTTCATTGCGACGGGGACAATATTAAATTAAAACCTTCGGGGTTACATAGCTCAATATCATAGCTCAAATTTTGGAAATCATAAAGCGCATAGGAAAATTAAATAGAACCTCGAAGGTTCCCACCTATAGTTTTTGAGGTTAGTACCGGTGCCTTTAGCAGAAGGAGCAAAGACGTGTGCCGGTTCCCTGCGGGTTTCAGGCTTGAGGCACGGCAATTACAATAGCATTACAACGGGAGAACAATCCCTTCAGGGTTGATGTCAAATGGAGCTTTTACGGAAAGAAAACTTTTGATACAAACC
>CAYPMQ010000080.1:0-12335 GCA_964411625.1 uncultured Ignavibacteriaceae bacterium | reverse complement strand
AATAACGTTTCTCCCTCCAAAATAGTCTTCATCAATATCGAAATCCAATCTATAACAACAGGGGGCTTGGAGAATTGATGCGGCTTGCTCTGACAGCATCAGGAAGCACCTCACCCGAGGGATACTTCATCTATTTTGATGAAATACAATACCTTAAAAACTGGGAGGTTCACCTTAAAACACTGGTTGATAGTTTCCCTTACACTAAGTTTATTGTATCAGGTTCTGCTTCTGCCGCATTGGAGCTTAAAAGCGCGGAAAGCGGGGCAGGAAGGTTTACGGAATTTCAGCTGCCGCCTCTTACTTTTTTTGAATATATCACTCTGAAAGGTTATACGGATCTGATTAAACCCGGAACCCTTGCATGGGAAGGTAATCTGACATCCTATTTCACCACGCACAATATTAAGGAGATAAACAGGCACTTTCTCCAATATATAAATTTCGGGGGTTATCCTGAGGTGATTTTTAATGAAAAAATTCAGTCAGATCCCGGCAGGTATATTAAAAGTGACATAATTGATAAAGTACTTCTGCGTGATTTACCAAGTTTATACGGTATTCAGGACGTTCAGGAGCTTAATTCATTCTTCACCACGCCGGCGTATAATACTGGTAATGAAATCTCGCTTGAAAGGCTGAGCCAGAGCAGCGGAGTTGATAAAAATCTGCTTAAAAAGTATCTTGATTATCTGGAAGCAGCTTTCCTGATTAGAGTTGTTAACCGGGTGGATGATAATTCAAAAAAATTCAAACGGGTTACTTTCTACAAGGTGTATCTGACAAATCCCTCACTCAGAAGCGCCCTTTTTGCACCCGTTGATTCAAATGACGAGCTTATTGCAAACCTCGTTGAAACTGCAATTTTTTCACAGCTGTTTCACAAACCGGGTTTCACTCCATGGTATGCAAGGTGGAATCAGGGCAGAAACAATGGAGAGGTTGATCTTCTTGGTCTTGATCTCCACAGATTTAAGCCCGTGTGGATAGCGGAGATCAATTGGAGCAACAGATTCTTTACGAGTGGAAACTCACTGAAAAGTCTGCTTTATTTCATGGAAAAAAACAATTTGAACTCTGCACTTGTCACAACAATATCAGAATCAGGCGAAAAGGTGGTTAACGGCAGAACCATTCACTTCATTCCGGCAGCATTGTACGCTCTGGCTGCCGGAGTTTATCATTTCCCTCCTTCATAATCAGAATTAAAGTCTCATCCGGGCAGGTGTGCAAAATGAAAGAATAACTCTTAAATCATAGATACATTATATTATTAGTGCAATAATACACGAATAATATAGATGTATTAAACTTATTTATACATTATTGTTCATATAAGAATATTCCGCCTTTAATATCGTCTGATTTTCACATCCTGCAGCCATGCCTGTCTCAGAAATGATTATTTTTTAATATTGTAACCTGTCTGCGCGGATAAAATTATCCGGCAAGAATTTTTACACTGGCCAGCCTGATTGATGAAGAAACAGGCAGGGTCTCAGAGAGGCCATGCCTTGTCTGTTTAAATTATTCCACTCTGAGGATTGCGTAAAGTCCATCTTTGTTCATCAGATACTTAAACTCCTCATAAATAAAGAGTCCGTACATGGATTCAGGCTCAAGAGCCAGCACGATTCTTAGCTTTGAGTTCCGTGAAAGATCAATATATTTGTATTCATCAGGATTCATTATAGCAGTTTTATTATAGGTTACCACGGGAAAATCCATGTCATATTCTTCAACATTCCTTGTATAATATCCCCCTGCACGTAATTCATAAACAGTCTTATTATTAATATCTGATGCTGCGGAAGTTACTATCCCGTAATTTTTACACCAATCATTAAGCATCGGGTCTGATGCAGGGATGAGATAACCTGCAGGAGTTTTAACTTTTTTCAGTGAAACGACATTCTCATGAAGTGAATCTGTCACGACAACTGTGTCTTTCCCTGTTGCAGATGAGGTCAGAATGAACTCTGAATGCTTTCCGTTGAGATTAAAATGATCCTGCTGAATGCTCACAGAATCAATTTTATTAAGCTCAGATGCAGAATATTCGCTCAGTTTAACAATTTCATTGATATTTTCAGCAGCGAATTCAACAAAAGCTTTTGCCGCATAGTATTGAGATAATGCTCTCACTTTCAGATTAGCAACCGAATCCTGATCTTCTCTTTTACCTTCAATAATAAAAGATACCGATCCGAGTAATCCTGTTGAGGTTCTTCCGTCGTTAATATCTGTTGTGCTGTATCTCAATCTTCCAAGATTTGGAGGTCCTCCCACTGTATATTCATTAAATGTATATCCTGCGCCGGTCACTTTATCTTTAATAAAAGGCAGAACTTTTGATTTTGAAAATTCTTTTACTTTTGAGGGGATGTCATGATTGGTAAGAACCCCGGTCTGAATGTTATAAGTTTTGTATGCGCCGTACTTCAGCCATTCTTCCGTTGAACCCACATATTCATGTATATCAACTGATAGCACAGGCTTATATTTTCTGAAATTTGAATGGATAAGCTGCACCTCGGGCTGAAACATTTTCAGATGATCTCTGTTCAGATCAGCATTATTTCCGTTCCTTCTTCTGTTCACTTCATTGCCATCGGGATTCACTGAAGGAATCAGCAGGAGATTAATCTTTTTCAGATAACTATCAAGCTTTCCTTCGGCAATGTCTTTTATCAGGAACAGCATACCCTCTTTACCCGCGGTTTCATTACCATGCTGCTGAGCAAACAGGTATATGACAGGATTATCAGGATTGTGCGATACAAAAAGAACGGGGATAACACGGCCATTAACAGATCTCCCTGAGTAATCCGCTTTGATTGCAGGATTCTGAGAAACCGCCTGCCCTATAAATTCCATCAGTTCATTATGTGATGTTACTTTTGAAAATTTATTCTTCTCAGGAGGAGTCATCAGACCCTGCGTGAATACGGTGAATGTGAAAATTATAAGACTGAATAATGTTTTGTTCATCATTTCCGGAGTAACATTTTAGTTGTGAAAATCTGATTATTAACATTTAGCACGGCTAAATAAACACCGCTCGGGAGGTTACTGCCGTTGAAACTGATTGTGTGATGCCCGGCTTCATATTGTCCTTCGGCGGGATAAGATATAAGCTCTCCCGAGACATTATAAACTCTCAGCTTAATAAATGAACTTTCAGATAACTTAAATCTGATATTAGTGGAGGGATTAAAAGGATTAGGATAATTTACTATCCCGAACTTATCAGGTATGACCGGGTTTTTTTCATCAATCCCCACCATGGGTCCGATAATGCCGGGGAGGTAGTAAAAGTATCCCCAATCAGAAATTCCTGCCGTAATACTGAAGTTATCGAAAGCAACTGCCTGACGGGGACCACTACTGCCCGAGGCCCTGTAAGTTGATGAGTCAACGAAATTGCATTCGGCGGCGCTTACAGTCAGATACTTATATGGCGGAAATGCCATCATTCCATCGATGTATTTTTCATGAAACATTTTATGGTCGGTATCGAGATAAATACCGGTGGCATTTCCGGTTTTCATCATACCGTAAAGAACCGAAGCTGACCTGTTTTCATAAAAAGCTGATTCCTGAAAAACCATCGGCTGAAAAATAACATTCCTTATATATCCGAAACCGGATGATACAAATAACTTTCCTCTGTAAGCGGCATATTCTTCAGTTTCTGTGCCATCCACAAAATAATCACCAAGCAGTTTTGCGGTATTGCCGAAAAAGTAATGTGTTCCCGGGCCAATCTTACTATGTAAATTAAAAGTTCTGCCGGCAAGTGTGAATGTGTCTGTAAGTCTGGCAAGAATTGAGAGAGAATCTCCTATAAAAATATTCGCCGTGCTTTCCTTTAATCTTGATGCAAATAAAGAATCATTCAGAACAGAGAGGAGTACCGTGACCGTATCAAAGATCTTATTATTCTGAGTAAGATAAGTTGTAAGGGGAGCAATGGAAGGCAAAAACCCTGGATGAGTAAAAACTCTGTATTTGCCTGAACTATTTTGGGTAAAAGCCGGAAAAGTGCCGCTAAGCTGAGATGAAATTGAAGATGTCCCGTTAAAATAATGATTCAGATTGACTGAGGAATAATGCTTTGGTACAAATGCCCTTGCCGATGATGGTATATAAGAAACAATTCTGTCATTAATATTGAACTTCCATCCTTTAACCAGCTGATGTGCCTTAATTTTATTAAAAACATATTTGCCATCATAAAAAGCAAAGCTGCCCGGTCCGGCAGCGTCATAAAATGCCACCGCACCGCTCCCCATCACTTCTGCGATTCCGTCGGGGGAGATACAAAGCGCAGTTCTGTCGTCGATACCGATTGCAAGGGGTTGATAGCCAAGGCTTACCAGTTTGCCGAGAAAAGCGAGCATTCTGCCAAAACGCCCTCTTTCGATAAAATGAGTATCAAATAAAACATCCGGTACAAGAGGAAGAAAAGAAGAATCAAAATCATTAGCGGAAGACATCGGGTTATTAAGTGCACCGGCAGAAGTGACACTTCCGAATTTTGAAGTGAAATCAAACTGACCCAGAACCATTGCTCCTGCACTGGTACCTGCAACAACCCCGCCACTCTGGTAAACCTGCTTTATGGCGAGCTCGGTTTTAGTGCCTTTCCAGAGTGTGATGTACTGATACTGATCACCCCCCTTGATAAATACTGCCTGAGCGGTGATTATCTCATCATAAGTTGACTGGGAATCTGCAAATGCCCGTGAAGAAATTTTAAAGTTTACTGCCTGAGCTGCACCCTTCGAAATAAAATAATTCGGCAGCCAGTTATCTGCATCTGCATAAGAGAGAATGATGACTTTTCCGTTTTGTGCCTTCTGCACTATCCAGCTGTACGGAGCATCGCTCCAGTCATTGTAATTCTCAGAGCCCCCGCCAATAGCGGCAATATAGCCCTGACTGAACAACATGATTGATGAAAGCTTAAACACAAATAGGAAAAGAAGGAATATTTGTTTCATATTTTTTGTCCTTGAAAGACGGGAGAACCCTTGATAACATTTTAAAAAAGAACGGTTTAAGGAGAATCCGCCCGCAGAGTAATTTATGCTCATCTGCAGGCGGCAGGATAAATCAGAATCTTACTCCGAGAGAAATCCGTTGAACTTTAGGAAGAATATCGTAAACGGAATATGAATAATCAAATGTGAGGAGTGTATTACCGAGCGGCAGATTAGCACCTGCTCCGAAATTCAGCTTTTCATCATCATAATTGAAACGGTAGCCTCCGCGGAGATACAGTCTGTCAAAAAAGGCAAACTCTGTACCCAGATTAATTCTTTCCACATTATCATTCGGATGGGTTACATCGATACCGCCCCGAACCTTCATAAAGTTGTTGCGGTAGATATCTATTGCTGCTCCCACCTGAAAATGAAGAGGAAGTGAATAGGGGTCAGTCTGAAGCCTTGCGGGGGCAAGTCTGCTTAGCGGATTGGCAGGATCCTTCAGATAGACGATATTAAGATCAGGGCCGTCAAACTGGAGGTCTGAGCCGAAATTGCTCATGCTCATAGCAATTGTCAGGTTCTGAAAATCAAGTGTGTACTGAGTGCCGATATCAAATGCAATGCCGTCTGCTGTTTCATTCCAGATTCTCTGATAAACATATTTAGCGGTGATGCCTACCGAGAACTTGTCAGTCAGCAGTCTTGAATATGACAAGCCAATTGCCATATCATTTGCATCAAAGAATCTTCCCGTGCCGTTGGGCTGTTTTTCTGTCGTGATTTCCATTTTTCCGCTGGAAACCGAAATATAGCTCAGCGCAAAAGTTCCGATATCAGGCATCGAATAAGCCACTGCAGCCGAGTTAATATCGAACATCTCAAACCAGCGGCTGTATGAGAACTGCGCATCCCAGTTGTTAACCCTGCTGAGTCCCGCAGGATTCCAGAAAACCGAGGTTGCATCATCAATTGTTCCGATAACCGCACCACCCATACCAACTGCTCTGGCACCAATCGGAATCTGTAAAAACTGCGCTCCTGATGATCCCAGGTTTGAATATTGGGCGAACGACACGGAGCTGATAAGTACAAGTATAAATAGTATTTTTTTCATTTTGTTCTCCGCAGCCTTATTTGATTATCGCAAATCTGTCTAAATGTTCGCCGGCTCCCGATTTCACCACATAGATATACATGCCGGGGGCAATTTCTCTTCCACCTTCGGATTTCAGATCCCAGGTGGCTGTGCCGCTGTTTGAACTGTGATTAATAGTCTTAATCAGATCCGCGTCCAGAGTGAAGATGTGTATTGTGCATTCGGATGGCAGATTGATAAACTGAATCTGGCGGAGAGGTTCGCGCCTCAATTCGCCGAATTCCGGTTCAAAAAGCGATGAAACCACATACGGATTCGGCACCACCTTAATATTGCTGATTGATGCTGAAGCTTTAGGCAGGTCAATAACCGGTCCGTTGATAGTGAACGCAAATTTATCTTTCGGAGTGGGTGAAACGGGTTTTAATGTCTCAACTGAGAAAGAATTTCCGCTTCCGGGCGGGTTTGCGGAATTAAATTCAACCCGTCCTCTGACGCCCTGGAATGTGAAAGTTGTACTTGTGTAGACCGTATCAAACACGGCTACCTGCGCGTTATCTTTTTCGACTTTCACAGATACGAATCCTTCACCTGATGAATTGCTGCCCTTGCCGGTGATCGTGACAATATAAAGACCACTCGTAATCACATTTTCATCTGAAGCAGAGAATGTCATTGTGAGTTTATCAAGTCCGCCGATTCTTGAAACACTCTTTATCGGATCAGGTTTCGAAACAGTAAAAATCACACCATCCCTTGTAGCCTGAGGCTTATCAAAGAAAACCGTTCGCGGATAAATAACTGTATCCGAGTTGTTTTTAATTGCATAAACCGAGAAGTCAACTGTTAGAACGTCTCCCGCTTTGGGGAGAAACTCCGGGGGAGTGGCAGGATCTGTATATAACTGAATCCTCACCGCCCCGGCCGAAGCAGTGTAACTCTGGTTAGGATTATTATATATATAGCTGTTGTTCTCCTTGATATTTTCACCTGTGGTCAGGTTTACGAGATCAAATCTGTTGGCTGATTTAAAGTAAATGCCATACCTCTCAGGCTTAACTTTGGCTGTATCCTGAATAATTGCAGTTGCCTTTGTTGCAAGCACACCTCTTTCAATCCTTGAACTGAAAGTAAATCCGAGCGAATAGTTGTTGCCTGCCAGAGCAGCATTATCTATTGGCTGAATATTGAAATTATAGTTTGAAGCACCTGTCCCTATCTGAACAGGGGTTCCCGCTGATACAGGTGTTCTGCCGGCTGCTGCAGAGTAAGGAGTAAGAGCTATAAGATTTACTGCATCGGTTGTTTTTCCGAGCGGACTTTCAAGAGATTCAATAAGAGAATCACCTCTGTCATAAGAAGTAACTGTATACCAGTATTCGAACCCGTTATATACATTTGTATCCTTAAATGAGTACTGAAGACCTTTATCTATGCCTGTACCGTTACTTACATCAAAATCTGAAAGAAGGGTCCAGGTAACGCCCTTATCATTGCTTCTGTAAATTCTGTAACCTTCAAAATCAAACTGACCTGTGAAATTATCTCTTGATTTCTCTGCGGCATCATCCCAGTAAACTACATTGGCTTTATCTGCTGCATAGCCTGATACTTTTGGGGTTATCGGGGGCTTGCTGATTTCAAAGTCAAACTGAAGAATTCTTTTTGCATTATCCAGATAATAATAGGCATCGGCCAGATTATCACCCGCTATGAAAGCAGTATAAAAAGTTAGTGTGTCACCCACAGCAAGATTGTAAGGTCCTGATGAAAGTGTGGCTAGAATATCCAGACCTGTGGCCGGAATCGTTGAGACATCATCGTAATTCAGCCCGGTGTTATTACCGAGGTGGAAAAACTTCGGGCCGAGCGGTGAGTTGTAAAGAGATGGTGAGCTTGCCATTCTGCCATAAAGAACAGAATCAATGTCACTGATATCATCATCGTCATAAAGTGCGTAATGCATATCAGTTATTCCCGCCTCAACTCCGTTTATCATCGGTGTTTTAAGGAAAGTCACACCAAAATATCCTGTTTTCCCATCGGGCCATTCTGTTGAAACACCATCATCATAAAAGTAAACGAAATTATTGGTCTTATCAAAGCCGATCTTGTCATCCAGATATTCCGGAACACCGCCGCTGACGTTTCCGACGTCAATATCAGAATAAAGCGCGAAATAGAGATCATTAAGAGTCTTTTTGCCGTTGTTAATTACCTGATACTTAAAGAACAGAATGTTCTGAGCAAAGCGGACACCATAAGCATAGCCGGTCTGTGTCATTGTAATACCAAGAACTTCTTTTGTATTATTGCTGTCACTGTAAACGCAGTAGCTGTCCTGATCAGATTTGATAACGGGATTACCGAGTGCATCTTTTACAGGCCATCCGTTCACGGGGCTCCATGTATTAGGGTTATCACTGAAAGCAACCTTTGCGCCTTCATTATTATGATAACTGCCCACAGCCTCCCATTCTTCATTTGTTGTGAAACGCCCCTGAACAACATTACCCGGAATTCCGACATACGGATTAACACGATATATGTAATGTTTGCCGCTGTTAAGAGGAAACTCGCCTGAAGGTCCTTGTGAAAGACGTCTGGGGTACAGTTTGCCGCGGTTTTCAAAAAAGAGCCCTATGTTGCTTGCATTATGTGTTCCGCCTGCTCTGTCAAGTATTGATGATACTCCGTCCGGATTTCCTTTCTGCAAAGTCGGGGCATCCTTTTTCTGAGGCAGCACAAGCCCGAGCGGAATGAGAACTAAAAAGATGAAGAGTTTTTTGTATTTCATTTTCAAACCGTAATTCTTAGTTAAAAGGTTAACGAAGCACCAAGGCGTATTGTACGCGGTGAGCCATAGTTTGCAGGATTCTGCATCCATTCTGCAGAATGTCCGCCTTCATAGGTAAAATCGGGTTCACCCGTATCACGATAAACATAGAGAATATTCTTTTTATCAGTGAGGTTAAGCACTTCAACAAATACTCTCAGTTTTGATTTCAGGAAGAAATTAAACTCCCTGCCAACAACCAGATCAACTGTGTAATTAGCAGGCTGCCTGAGTGAATTTTTCACAACAAAACCGACATCCCTTCCGCCGGGCGTATAAGGATAGCCGGAACCCGCCCTTACAACCAGTGAGAAATCCATGTTCTCAAATATCTTATGCCCGAAAAGCTCAGGTCCCTCACCGTTCGGAATCGTGAAGGTACCCGAAAGGTTGAGGACGTGTGTTTTATCGAAATCAAGATAATAAAGCTGTGTTGATTCCTCCGTACCGGGATACTGCTCTGCCTCGCTTGATGCACTGCCTTTGGCAACTGAATATGTATATGTAAGTCCTGCGCTGAAATAACTATCAGGACGAACATCAAGGTTAACCTCAAAACCTTTCATGTTGGCATAATCTTCATTAACATACAATGTGTAACCAACATACCTTCCTTCAACGAACGGGAAAAAATATCTTGTGCCGATAAGGCCGGTAACGTCTTTGTAATATGCTGTTACATGCAGTGCTATTCTGTCAGAAAACTGATGAGCCACGCCTACTTCATAAGCAATAGTCCTCTGAGCATCAAGACCCGGCTGGCCAAATAAAGGCTCGCGCACATTGAGATCATACTGCTTGTTCTCAAACAGATACTGGAAGTCAGGATTCTGGAAAAAATGGCCGTATGCAAAATGCAGTTTTGTCCTGTCTGATATCGGGTGAGCAATACCAATTCTAGGACTGAACTGAGATCTTGGCGAAACCGTAATGATATTTCCCGGATTTAGGGGGTCAGATCTGAAAGAAACATTCGCGTTCATATAGTCATAACGTAATCCGAGATTAATAATCAGATATGGGAGCTCTATTTTATCCTGCACATAACCTGAGAGTTCAAACGGCTCTGTGTTGTAGTTATTTATATAGGGATAGTTTCTCTTGGGATCATAAACTGAAAAGAGCTTAAGATTGTGCTGTTTGAACTGTGCTCCGAACTTTATTTCGTTAAAGTTGCCGAGCTGCCATACAGCGTCTGCCTTGAAGTCATAAGTTACGGTTCTGCTGTCTGTGAAACTGAGAGGATCTGCCTTTGAGAAAAATTCAAACCCGTTACCTGCCGTGCTCAGATAGATTCTGTCATTAACAGAAAGATACTGTGAGGTGTCTTTATCTATACCGTTGAAGTATCCCTGATTAAAGTATGAAAATCTTACATCATAGAAAAAATTGTTTGCGACCGTGTGTGTAACAGTAAAAATGCTCTGCCAGCTGTCGGTCCTTGTTTTTGCATACTGCTCAGGAATATATTTGAACGTATGCTCATAACCCTGCCTGATTCCCTTGCTTCCTCTGTTTGACAAAGTGAATTTAAGTCCCGGAATGGATATAAAATTGAGCTTTGTAAAGAATATCGATGTGGAATTGTAGCCGGAGGGGAGATAACTGCCGCGGTTATCCTGCTCAAATGAAGCAAAAAATCTTACATGTGAAGGTATAACCGGACCGCCTATACTGGCTGTAAAACGGTTTTCATTCAGTTTGCTGAACTCAGACACACCGAACTCAGTGCTCCTGTGTTCAATTTTTCCGCTGAATTTATCCGAGCCGTCTCTCGTTACGATATTAACCACGCCGCTGAGAGCATTCCCGTATTCAGCGCTGAATGTACCGCTCAGAAGACTCATTTCCTGAATTGCATCATTGTTTATTTGTGTTGCAAGGCCGCCCAGCAGGGGATCTGTTACATACATGCCATCAACAAGGTAAGCAACTTCATTACTTCTGCCGCCTCTGATATGAAGATTGGTTCCGCTTCCCACAACGCCCGCCTGAAGAGAAAGCAGTTCTGTGAATGAGGCAACGGGGAGATTTTCTATTGTTTCCCTGTCAATTACCGAAATTGAGCTGGTTATATCTTTCTGGATCATTGGAGCCTGCGCAGTAACCACTACTTCAGACATTGTCACTGATTCAGGGTTCATTTTTACGTCAAGTGTTGTAGTCTGGTCAACTACAATTTTTACATTTTCAATGACAACCTGCTCATATCCTATGTAAGTTATTTTGACTGTATAAGCGCCCGGGGGAATATTGAGGATATTATATCTGCCGTTTACATCTGTAGCAGCACCATAAGTTGTTCCGGCAAGAATAATGTTGGCCCCGATCAGGGGTTCACCTGTCTGGGAGTCTGTAATTCTGCCTGCAAGTTTGCCTGTAATTCCCGCAAATATTGTGCTGCTGAGTAAAAGTGTAAATAAAAACAATTTAAATTTCATGAAACAAACTCCATCTGAGAGTTTTGAAGGTTTTATAAAATCTGGTCCTGGTCTTCATTAATTTCGTTGAAAATTCCGAGAGTCAGTTTTGCTCGTTCCTTATCTTTAAGTGCGCACTCAGTTGCAATAGCATTAATCAGCACTGAGATTGCCGCAAAGGAATTTGTGTATAAGTGATTATCAGATTTAACAATTAAAGAAACATTTGAATGATGCGCCACAGGCGCCGAGTTTTTATTAGTGATTGATATGACCTTGATTCCTTTCTGATGTGCCTGCTTCACCGTAAGAATAGTCTCCCGTGAATAAGGCGGAAACGAGAATGCTATCAGGATGTCATTCTTTTTCATGTACCATGCATGCTCGGGAAAAGAGAGCCAGGTATGACGCAGGGGCTCTGAATCAATGCCTATCTGTATAAGCTGATATGCCAGAATTTCTGCCAGCAGAAAAGATATTCCCAATCCCGCGGTATAAACCCTGTCAGCCCTCCTGATTAAATCAATGGCTTTTTTGAAAGAAGCCCTGTCCATATTGATCACAGTGTCATTGATGTTTTTAATATCAAGCTCTGCAACATCAGAAAGAGTGTCTTTCTTAAGTTCCTTTTTATCAAACAGAGTGAAAATCTCTTTGTTGATAAGCTGATTCTGAAGAGAGGCTCCTATTTCATCACGCAGATCACTATAACCCGTGAAGCCTATTCTCTGTGAAAAACGGACTATGGAAGCCACACTTGACTGTGTGGCTTCCGATAATTCTTTCAGATTAAGAAAGGGAATACGGTCAAAGTTCTCAATGAAGAAATCTGCTATCCTTTTATGATTCTTCGGCAGTTTATCATACTGTTTCTGAATCTTGGATTTGACTTCTTTGTAACGGCTCATTAATATTACTTCATTAAGAGCATTGATTTTGTAACAGCCTGACCGCCGAATCTCAGAGTATAAAAGTAAACGGCACTTGGA
>CAYPMQ010000079.1:0-12348 GCA_964411625.1 uncultured Ignavibacteriaceae bacterium | reverse complement strand
AAGGTAGAGCGGGAATTATTTTTTTCTTGACTTTCTACCTTTTATACGCGTTTCAGAAATTCATCGGTGGTAACCCCGAACAACTACATTTAAAGCGGCGAAGGCTGCCTTTTGAGCAGCCTCCCGTGTAAAATCAGTGATGTATGGGGGCTATGGGAATTTTGGTGTGCCTCATTGAGTGTACCTGATTCTTCACGGGCATTTCAACCTCATCCTTCATAACCTTTTCAAACTCATCCCTGAATCTTTCGAGGGTGAATCTTACTGGCCATGCTGCAGCCTCACCGAGGGCGCAGATAGTATTACCCTCAATATTTGTTGCAACCTTGTAGAGAAGGTCAATATCTGCCTGCGATGCCTCACCCTTGTTCATCCGTTTCAGGATTTTCTCCATCCAGCCTGTACCTTCACGGCAGGGAGTGCACTGACCGCATGACTCATGATGATAGAATTTGGTGATTCTGAGCAGAACTGCTACAAGATCTGTATCCTCATCCATTACTATTATACCGCCCGTACCTATTGAACTGCCTGCGGCCCTGAGACCGTCTGCATCCATGGTAACGCCTTCAAGCTTATCGCCTCTGAGGGGCGGCATCGAGGAACCTCCCGGTATAACCGCTTTAATCTTTTTATCTCCGGGTACCCCGCCTGCATATTTATAGATAATATCAGTCAGGAGTGTTCCCGAAGGGAGTTCATAAACACCCGGTTTATTCACATGACCACTGACACCAAAGAGGATTGTACCGGGATGTTTGGGAGCACCGATACCTGCGAACCATTCCCAGCCGTTTTTAATGATCATCGGCACGTTGGTAAGGGTCTCGACGTTGTTAATTGTTGTGGGGCATCCCCATAAACCATTCTGAGCGGGGAACGGAGGTTTTACCCTCGGGTATCCTCTTTTTCCTTCGATCGAGTTCATGAGCGATGATTCCTCGCCGCAGATGTAAGCTCCGGCTCCGGAGTGCACATAAACTTCACATGCAAAATCGGTTCCGTAAGTCTTTTTCATTTTCTCTCCCACCAGACCCGCATCATAAGCATCCTGAAGGGCTTTCTGAACGAGTTTAATCCACTTGTAATACTCGCCTCTAATGTAGATATAGGCAGTTTTGGCGCCTATTGCATAGCAGGTGATGAGTATGCCTTCTATCATCTGATGTGGATTGTATTCAAAAATCTGTCTGTCTTTGAAAGAACCCGGCTCCGATTCATCACCGTTAATACAGAGGTATTTCGGCTTATCGGTTGTTTTGGGCATGAAGCTCCATTTAAGACCGGTGGCAAATGCAGCTCCTCCCCTTCCCCTTAGGCCTGATTTCTTTACGATATCGATAACATCATCGGGACTCATCGAAAAGGCTTTTTTAGCATTTTCATAACCGCCGTGGCTCTTATATACATCAAGTATATGGTAATCTTTTATATCGGGTAATACTATTTTTATTTCACTCATTTTAACGACTCGATAATCCGTAATGCTTCCTCTTTAGTAAGATTTTCAAAGAAATCTTCGTTAATTGCCATCATCGGTGCTGTACCGCATGAGCCCATGCACTCAACCTCTTCAAGGGAGAATTTACCGTCACCGGTAACCCCGCCGTTATCAATCTGAAGCTTATCCTTGATTGACTCCCAGATGGGATAGGCGCCTCTGAGCATGCATGAAACGTTTGTACAGAACTGAATGTGATACTTGCCAACGGGTTTCTGGTGATACATAGTATAAAATGTCACAACACCCATAACCTCTTCTTCTGTGATCTCCAGAATCTCGGCAACGGTTTTTACAACATCATCTGATATCCATCCGCCGTTCTGTTCCTGTCCGAGATAAAGCACGGGCATTACTGCGGCTTTTTTCTCGGGGTATCTTTGAAGAATCAGGTTAATTTTCCCGATATTTTCTTCAGTGAACTTAAAATCCATATTCAATTATTCTCTTTAGTTATTTATCGGCTTCGCCCATAACGGGGTCAATACTTCCAATGATTGCCACTACGTCAGACACCATGTGCCCGGCTACAAGAGGGCTGAGCGACTGGAGATTCGTAAATGACGGTGATTTAATTTTCATTTTCCAGGGATGACCTTCTCCGCGGCTCACGATGTAGAATCCGAGTTCTCCTTTCGGATTTTCAACTGCGGAGTAGATTTCGCCCACGGGGGGTTTAACTCCGAAGTTAACAATCATGAAGTCATGAATCAGTTCTTCCATTTTGGTATAAACTTCTGTTTTGCGGGGAAGAACCTTTTTTGGGCTGTTAAGCATTGTATCACCCGAGGGCATCTTCTGGAGACACTGCCGGATAATCTTTGCAGATTCCCTGACCTCATCGGCTCTTACAAAGTATCTTGCGAGTGAATCGCCTTCGTTCTGCACTGCAACCTTGAAATCTATTTCATTGTAGCAGAGATATGGGTTTGCAACTCTTATATCATGCTCAACGCCGCTTCCTCTGAGAGTGGGGCCCGTTATACCAAGATCAATTGCATCCTCTTTTGATATAACACCTATACCCTCAAGTCTCTCCAGGAATATTCTGTTAGTGTTTATAAGTTTCTCAATTTCCTCAAGCTGACCGAGAAACTGCTCAACAAACTCTGAAATCTTTGCCTTTGCGGCGTCGTTTATATCAACTGCCACTCCCCCGATACGGGTATAGCTGGTAGTGAATCTTGCACCGCATACCATATCATAGATGTTAAGGATTTTTTCTCTTTCCCTGATGCACCACATGAAAACTGTGAGCGCACCTACGTCCATACCCAGAGCGCCTATAGCAATCATGTGCGAGGCTATTCTTGAGAGTTCGCTGAAAATCATTCTGATATACTGGGCTCGCCTGGGGGCTTCAATGCCGAGCAGCTTTTCAACTGCAAGGCAGTAAGCTGTGTTATTTGCCGGTGGTGATATATAATCGAGACGGTCTGTATGGGGAATATACTCGTAATAAGTCATGTTCTCTGCCATTTTCTCGTATCCCCTGTGGAGGTATCCGAGATCAGGCACAGATGCAACAACCGTTTCACCGTCAAGTCTTAATAAAACTCTCAAAACGCCATGGGTTGCCGGGTGCTGCGGGCCCATGTTAAGGATCATTTCATTATCTAAAGCATCATCTACAGTGATTCCTGAATCCTGGTCTAATAATGCCTGAATAATCCTGGGATGTACTTCACCTTTTTGTAATCTTTCCATAATCTCTCTTATTTCTGTGGTAACGAAAGATCGCCGGGATGACCCATGAGCGGATAATCTTTTCTTAACGGATGATACTGATACTCTTCCGGCATGTACATTCTTCTCAGATCAGGGTGCTGATTGAATTTAATACCGTACATATCATAAGTTTCTCTTTCAAACCAGTTGGCAGCTTTCCAGATGACTGTAACACTGTCAACATTTGCGTCATTTTCCTCAACTCCCACTTTGACTTTGAGTCTCTGTTTCAGATCTAAAGAGAAAAGAATATATACAACTTCGAATCTTTCTTTTTTTCTTGCCCAGTCAATTGCAGTGATATCCTCAAGGTAATTGAACTGAAACCCTTCAGTGTTTTTCAGATAATCACAAACCATCACGATAAATGATTTAGAGAGCTTAACCGTGATCTCATCCCTGAATTCAGAGATCTCAAATTTCAGCTCCGGAAAAGCGGCAGTTAATTTTTCTGTTAAAAATTCTTTTGTAAGCATATTAGTTACTCTCTATTAACGGAGCATCCTGGAAATCTCTTGCTCTTGTTTTACCGATTTTCTCCTGAATCATCATCAGAGCGTTAAGGAGATTATCGGGTCTTGGCGGGCAGCCGGCAAGATAAATATCAACGGGAAGGAACTGATCAATACCCTGAACAACGGGATATGAACGATACATTCCGCCGGTTGATGTGCAGACACCCATAGCAATGACCCACTTGGGGTCAGGCATCTGATCATATATTTTTCTGACAACATGACTCATTTTATATGTAACCGTTCCGGCAACAATCATGAGATCGCACTGTCTGGGGGTAAATCTCATTACCTCAGAACCAAATCTTGCGATGTCATACTTGGCGCCGCCCACAGCCATGAGCTCTATACCGCAGCATGAAATACCCATGGGCATCGGCCATACCGCACTTTTGCGTGCCCATGCAACCATGGCGTCAATTGTTGTAGTTACAAATCCGTCTGTGGTTAATTTGGCTTCTAATCCCATCTGAACCCTCCTTTTTTATATGCGTATAAAAATCCTAATTCAAAAACTATCAGAAATATTAACATACTCGTGAACGCCGGCATGCCAAATGATTTGTACAATTCAGAAAACTTAACTGCCCAAGGGTACACAAATATAACCTCAAGGTCAAAGATAATAAAGAACATCGCCACGAGATAATATTTTATCGAAACACGTTCCTCGGCTGAACCTATTGGTTTCATGCCCGATTCATAGGTCGAGAGTTTCGATTTGGTTGGTCTCTGGGGCCCGAACAGTTCGGATGAAAAGACAACTCCGATTCCGAAGATGATCGCAAATCCGAATACGAGCAGAATCGGGAGATAATTATAGAGTATTACGTTTTCCATCAAGGCAACAATTTATTTTTAATTAATCAACAAATTTAGAAATAATCTTTCTGATTGTCAATTTATCATTTCGTGATGTACCAATTATTCTTGAATTTAGCCCTCTTTTTTTCTACTTCTTCACGATGTTTCACGGAACAGTGATTTTAAGGTCAGTGTATCATCCCTTAAATCCCGTTCCTTCCGTAATTCAGAATCAGAGGTCCCTCTCAAGTGATTTTGTGCCCAACCCTGCCAGAACCCATGAAATCACCGCGGTTACGGTGAAATAGCCAACTCCCGTGAGGTAGAGCTTCCGCAGGTTACCTGCCATAATATTGTATCTGAGTTCTGTGTAATATCCATGCACGGGCGGATAAAGAAGTATCACCAGAACGATTATTATCACCGCACTCAGCAGAAAAGAGATTGATGCTCCCTGTGATGATGATATCCTGACGGGATTTTTCTCGCTTAAATTCACAAACAATCCACCGATTGCAAAATTCAGTGATGATACCAGAATCACGGTGCCGAGCGTAACCGGAATCAGAGGGAGTATCAGTTCACGTGAAAATCTCCCCACAGAAAAGATACCAAGTATAAGGCTTATAAGGATGATTATCAGAACAGGCACAAAAAGTTTCAGCAAAAGCACTTTTGATGTTTTCACGGGCGCCGATCTTATCTTCCAGATTGTCTTCCCTTCAAGACTCACCAGCGGATAGATAAATCTGAGGCTGAGTGTGATAATGAAAAAAATGTTGAAAATATAAACTGCCAGAAAAATCAGAGAGTAAAGCTGTACCTGTTTTGCGGCAATATTTGCCAAACCCCTGAGACTGAAGGTGAAAATCAGCATCAGAAAAATCATCACAGCAAGATGCACCGTCTGAACAGGCTCCCTGAAAAAGAGGAAGAATTCCCTCTTAATCACCGCTTCGGCAACGGGGTTTTTTATTGAGCTTTCTTTTCCAAAACCGAACCTGCTCTCCCTGATCTTTTCGCCCGGCCTTGATTCCCTGTAATCCACCGTTTTGTGCCAGGTTTTAAGATAGATTCGCCCTGCCGTGAGAGTAACAACTGCCAGAAGAACACCCGTAAGAGCAATCTGGCCTGCTAAATAAGGGAGTGCCTCACCGGGCTTCCCTGCCGCAATCCAGTACATTGAGTCTGAGAGCCAGCTATTCGGGAGAATTTTAATATGTGCGGGTATGAGGCCGCCAAAATACCGGTTAATATCAGGGTAATACTTCATCACTTCAACAACAAGATTCACCGGAGATGCTGCCGAGAAGAAAAATCCCAGAAATGCTGCGTAGATGAGTGCCACCGCCGCAGCGGTTCTTTTAATGCCGTATTTAGCGATGAAGTTTATGATTACAAGGAGCACGAGAACTCCCGTGAGTCCCGCATTCAGCATGAACGGGAAAAACCCGAACAGATATATTCCGGCAGCCGTGAACAGATCCAGCCCGAAATACCGGGCATAGCCGGCAAGAAACGAGATCAGCACCATCATCAGTGTGCCGGAGCTGTAAAAGAAGTTATCAAAAAACTTGATTATAAATACGCTCACGGGGTTCACCGGCTTTGAAAGAAGGAATGCAGCCTCGGGTGACTTGAACAAGGTCGTGTAGGAAACAACAATGTTACCCGCGTTTACGGAAAGAAAAAACACGAACAGGAGTACGGATAGGAACTGATGGAAGAGGAATAAACCGATGTTCTGCGTTACGAGCAGAAATTCCATCATTTTCAGGGAGAAGAAAAAGCTGCCGGCCGCAAATCCCGTATAGACGACAAAACTCCCGAGTGATTTCACAATATTCATAAGTGAAAGGGTCTTATCATACCTGATAAACATCAGGATTTTATACCGGACAAAGATCGCTATCTGCTTCAGAGCTATTCCTTCTCTCTGGTTAATTCTATGAAAAGTGATTCAAAATCTCTCTGCAGTTCGTTTTTATCTTTAAGAAGTTCGTTTAAAGTACCGTTGAATATAAGTCTGCCTCGGTTTATTATTCCGACATCGGTGCAGATTTCCTCCACGACATTAAGGCTGTGGGTTGACATGAATACCGTTTTCCCTTCTTCGCTCTCGTTTCTCAGCAGTTTCTTAACAATCTGAGCACTTTGGGGATCAAGTCCCACCATCGGTTCATCGAGTATAATAACTTCAGGCTCATGAAGAAAAGCCGACGCAATGGCGATGCGCTGTTTCATACCCTGGGAGTATTCTTCGGTTCTTTTGTATATCCATTCACCGAGTTTGAGTCTCTCTATCAGTTCATCAGTCTTTTGTTTCAGTGTTTTTTTTTCTATTGAGTAGAGACCACCGCAGAACCGGAGAAATTCTATTCCTGTGAGCTTGTCATAAAGATACGGCTGATCGGGTATGTAACCGAACTTCTTTTTCGCTTCACCCGGCTGTTCCTTAATACTCACTCCGCAAACTTTAATATCCCCTTCGGTAATGCCGTAAATTCCTGTGAGCATCTTGATTGTTGTTGATTTCCCTGCTCCGTTGGGGCCCAGAAAACCAAACAATGCTCCGCCTTTAACTTTGATGTTCAGGTCATCAACCGCCCTGAATGCTCCGAAATCTTTACTCAGTTTCTCGAATTCTATCATTTTTTCTCATGGTGAGATAAATCTTAATAAATCAGGCCAAAATACGATTAAATAAAAACTTCACACTGCTATTAATTTTAATCACATAGATTATAACACATTTTTCAGAACAAAGATTCTGCATGATTCAGTTTATTATCTCTGTTTACAAATGACTTTTATCTTACCGCATAAAAACTTAAATTTAAGACAAATATTAATTACATTGCGGCAGGTATAGATATATGACAGCATTACAGTTTATAGGAGCAGCAGGTACTGTAACCGGCTCCATGCACCTTCTGGAAGTAAAAGGAAAAAAGATCCTGCTAGACTGCGGATTGTACCAGGGTAAAAGAAAAGAAGCTTATGAAATCAACAAAACATTTGAGTATTTTCACCCTTCCGAAATTGATATGGTAATTCTGAGCCATGCGCACATTGACCACGCGGGCAACCTCCCCAATCTCGTTAAACAGGGCTTTAAAGGACATATTTACTGCACATTTGCCACCAAAGACCTGGCAGCACTGATGCTCCAGGATAGTGCGCACATCCAGGAAAAAGACGTTGAGTTTGTTAACAAAAAAAGAAAGAAACAGGGCAAAAACCTGTTTGAACCTCTCTATACACAGGAAGATGCGGTTGAAACAATCAGGATGTTCGTTGGTGTTAACTATCATCATACGAAAGAGATAATGCCCGGCGTTGAAATGACTTTTTATGACGCGGGTCATATTCTTGGTTCTGCCGTTACTTATCTTAAAATAAAGGACGGCAAAAGGACAATCCACCTCGGATTTACAGGCGATCTCGGCAGACCCAACATGCCGATAATCCGTGATCCCGAAATTATTCCCGATGTTGACTACCTCATCTGCGAAAGCACCTATGGCGGCAGATTCCATGATGACTTTGATACTTCTGAATCCAAAATGGTTGAGGTGCTCAAAAATGCAATCAAAAGACGGGCTAAGATTATAGCTCCTGCATTCAGCGTGGGCAGAACACAGGAAATAGTTTTCCTGCTGAACCGGATTTTTGACAAAGGGCTGGTTGAGAGAATTCCCATTTACGTTGATAGTCCCCTTTCCACCAATGCAACTCAGGTATTCAGGCTTCATCCCGAGTGCTTTGATTTTGAGACTTCAAGATTTCTTGTGAAAGAAAAGGATCCGTTCGGATTCAATAAACTGACTTACATTACAGATGTTGAAGATTCAAAGGAACTTAACACGATTCACGGACCAATGATGATAATATCGGCATCAGGCATGGCTGAATCAGGCAGAATTCTGCACCACCTTGCCAACAACGTTCAGAACCCGAATAACATTGTTCTGATGACCGGCTACTGTGCGGAAAACACTCTTGGCAGACGTATTATTGAGAAATTCCCTGATATTAAAATATTTGGTGAAGAATATAACTTAACTGCTGAAGTGGTAACGTTTAACTCCCTTTCTGCTCATGCTGATTCTGATGAGCTTATGAGCTATGTAACTCAGCTTGACAGTAAAAAACTGAAGAAGATGTTCCTCGTTCACGGTGATACTGACCAGCAGGAAAAGTTCAGGTTGCGCCTGGGTGAGTCTGGGTTTAAATCGGTTGAAATCCCCTTAAAAGGACAAAAATACACATTATGATCAGAGCGCTTAAAGGCATCTTACCGGTTTTTATAATGTCCGTTTTTTTATTTCAGGGCTGCGATAAGCTTGATGATCTGCAGCCCTATGATGACCTGCTCCCGCCGGGCATTCCCGATAATCTTTTTGTATCTTTTGCAGCAGACGGGGAGATAAATATACGATGGATGGAAAATGCAGAGCCTGATTTCTATCAGTATATTATTTACCGGGGAGTTAATGATTCTGTTAACCTGTATGAACTGAGCCGCACTTTCAGAACATCTTTCTTTGATGACTCCCTTAGCTATGACTCCACTTACTATTATGCACTTGCAGCAGTTGATAACCGTGGTAAAATAAGCAATAAAACACGGTTCGTATCTGCAAAACCGGTGAACTATTACACCCCTGTCACCCCGCGGCAGTTATCTGTTGCAGCTTCTTACACGGAAGGACGAAGAGTGTTCACAATTTCGTGGGATTCAAATAATGAAAGCGATGTCCGTGAATACAGGGTTTACAGATCGGATGCAGTGAATTTCACACCTGATACCACCTCATATTACACGGTCAGCAACCTCACATTTGAAGACACAATCAATATTTCTTTTTATGACACCCTTGTTTACAGGGTTCAGGCTGTTGATATGGGGGGCTTAAAGAGCGGGTATTCAGAAGCTGTTTTTGATATTCTTTATGATACCCCGTCGGTTTTATACCCCCCGGATAATTCAGTCGTCAATTATTTCGAATTTTTCGAGATATCCTCTTTACCTGTCACTGCGGGATACCGTATCGTCTTATATGAAGATCCTTATGGTTCCGAATACTGGGAGACCTCGGGAACAAGGGATCCCTCAATCAAACAATCTTTCCTTTTCAGACCGCCTTTTCTGCAGGTAAATAAAGATTATTACTGGCGAATTTTCACCTACTCCGGCAAATCAACCCCTAATTCAGTTTCACGGTTATATAAATTCAGACTCAGGGAAAGTTCTTGAAGTCACTGTTTTTGCTGATCTTAGCATTTTCAGCTCATGTTTTCTCTCAGGAGGGTGCTGATACTTCTTCTTTCCTTTTCAGAAATCTTGACGGAATGTACTTTAATACAGGCTTCAGAAAAGAACTTAACGTTTATTCTCTCGTAAATGGTCTGAGATACAGAATTAACACGGGCGATCTAAGCCTCAAACTGGCTAATGATCTTAATTCCCAGGTTGTCCGTTCTAAAATCAAAAGCACCCGTGATGATAATAACTTCTCACTTCAGGCAGGCTATAATCTCAATGAAGATATCACTTCGGGAATGCTGTTTAATTACCATACTTTTAATGACAGCCGGAATCTCAGTATTAACTCAGCCTCCGGCACTAATATTATTGCATTTTCGACAGTCAGGAGTATCAAGGGCGCTTCTGTAACACCTTTCTTCGGCTATGCTGAGGATTACCAGTCGGGAGTCAGTGATGCAGGCTTCACTTACGGGGCTGATGCATTTTACAATCTGTACCGTTACCCTGAAACAGAACTGAATTCCCGCCTCTTCTTCCGTAATGATGATGTGTCCCCGAGAAAAAACACGGTCAGGGATCTGAATCTGATTCTTAAAAATAATTTTGATCGGGGGATAAGGAATACCCTGTCAGCCTTTTACCATGAAGCTAACCGCGATTTTTATATTGAGGCAGATTCGGTGATACAGCAGCTTTTTTCAGTAACAAGGAATATTCAGAGCCGGAAGGAAATTATTGCAGGTGTGGCTGAAGAACTCAGTATAAAGGAAATTTTCTCAAGTACCGATTTTATAATCGGAGCATCTCTCGGCGGGAAAAAAATAAGCAGAGATTACAGATATAAGTTTAATGCTCCCGGTAATCTGCGTTACTATGATTCCGAAATTAATGAGTTTAAGTTTGACATCTACACTGAAACAAAATACTATGCTGATTACCTCTTTGTTGATTTCAGGATCAGGCACTCAGAGCGTGATGAAAAAAATACTATCCTTGAAACCTCAGAATATGACCCGATAGCGTTCGAGGAGAAATCAGTTACAGAGGCGAGGAAAAATAACATCTCTGCACGTACTTTTTTATCCGTTACGGCTAAATACAGCATTACTGAATATGACATACTTGATCTCAGTCTGTTTCACAGTAAACTTAAATATGACACTCCGAGCCCCACTAATTATGATGACAGGGATGAAATAATGAGTATCGGGAGAATCAGGTTTACTAAAGATGTATCTGCATATCTGACTGCCCTGATCTCATTTGAAGTTTCCATGAATAATCTTGTCTATATATTTTCTGAACGCAGCGCCAATAACAACAAAACCAGAATCTACCGCCTGAGAACGGGAGGGTTTTATGAATTGCAAAATTTTTACTCTTCCGGTATATTTGATATCTTAGCCAACTATACAGTTTATGATTATGAGGATATAAACCCAAGTTTCAGAAGCTTCTCACTAAGGCAATTTACTTTTATTGACAGTACAAGATTTAATATTTCATCTTCACTAATGCTTCGTCTTGAGGCTATGGTAAGATATTCGGAACAGGCTGATCTTCACTGGTATGATTATAAAATTACTCCAACCCGTGAAATATATGAAACGCTTATAAAATTTACCGTTGGTGCCATTTTCCCGAAATCGGAATTTTTTATCGGGGTGCGTCAGTATTCAATCTCGGGTTTCAGGTTTGCACAGAGCGGCAGGAATCAGGATTCCTACTATACCGGTACCGGTCCATATATCGAAATCAGACACAGAATCACTGATCGTATTAATTTTTCGGCAAACGGATGGACAGAGTTTATTGACTCCAATAACAGTACAAATGATAACATGACGAATTTATATGTTAATATTGAATTAAATCTATGATTATTCCCTTTAAGATTATATAAGATGCAGTTTAATTCAAAATTAATTGACTATTTTTTCTTAAATTTAAATAGCCAAATATTTTTTGCGAGATGGTGGTTAGATACTCTTTTGAAATTCAAAGCATTCCGGAAAACCTTAATAAGGTGCATGAACTTATTGAGAAATTCGGGGAGGAAAATTCTCTGAATGAAGATAAACTTCATGAAGTACAGCTCTGTGTATCAGAAGCTACAACCAATGCCATTTTCCATGCCAACAAATTAAATCCTGATAAAACCGTAACTATAACCCTTACTCTTTCATCAGATGAACTTACCATTGTGATAAAAGATCAGGGCCCGGGCTTTGATCCGGCAAAGATCCCGAATCCCACCAATCCGGAAAATCTCCTTAAAGATTCTGGCCGGGGTCTCTACCTGATGCAGATTTACAGTAAATCGCTTGAATATGTTAATACCGGGTCAGGCACTGAAACCATACTGGTTTTTGCAATCTGAGACTTTTCCCCTTACCTTATAAATTTAGTCTCTCCTGATCTTAAGTTTTACCAGCCTGCAGGAGATATCTGTTCAGAACTGCAGTATCAAAGTTAAATGCTCAGCTTAATTGGATCCCCCCCTTAATAATGTTCCAAAGGATACATTA
>CAYPMQ010000078.1:0-12507 GCA_964411625.1 uncultured Ignavibacteriaceae bacterium | reverse complement strand
GTAATATATTTCCCGCCTTCTTAAGAAAGTTGCCGTCAGCTTTCATTCATTCTGCCGAGTATAAGCCTGGCTGCGTTATCGGGTGCTGATTTTTCACCCAGACTTTCCTTAATTCTGATGAATTCTTTTTTCATTTCTTCTCTGCGCTTATCATCAGAAAGTATTTCCGAGCAGATCCTGAGAAGATTTTCTTCATTAACATCATCCTGAATAATTTCGGGAACTATGTTTTTGCCTGCCAGAATATTCACCATTGCAAGATTACCGATTTTGATCAGCATTTTCCCAATCATATATGTCAGTCTGCTGGTTTTATAAACAACCACCATCGGGAGCCCGAGCAGTGCAGATTCGACAGTTGAAGTGCCTGATTTGATTATACCAAAATGCGAATATTTTTTCAGCTCATCAGGGAAACCGCTGATGAGGCTGTAATTTTTTTCAGAACTGAGTGTACTGAAAATTTTTGCGTCTATTGTTTCAGCACATCCTACAACAGTCTGCATCCCGAACTTTTCAGCCAGTTTTACGGCTGCTCTGATTAAATCGGGAAAGAGCTCCTTAACTTCGTGTTCTCTGCTTCCGGGTAATACGAGCAGCAGTGGTTTTGCCGGATCCAGCTTATGATTCCGGAGAAATTCATCACGCGGAAGAAAATTGTGACTTGCGAGTTTTGCTACCAGCGGGTGACCAACAAATTCTGCTTTCACTCCATGATTTTCGTAAAAGGTTTTTTCAAAAGGAAAAACGACAATCATCAGATCAATAAAACGTCTGATTTTATTTACTCTTCCTTTTCCCCAGGCCCATAATTGCGGTGAAATATAGTAAATCAGATTTTTTACTTCCGGCCTTAGATCTCTTGCAATACTCAGATTAAAGCCCGGATAATCAATGAGCACAACAGTTTCAATCTTTTCCTTTTTTATAAACTCAATTACGTCACTCTTCACTTTTCTTATAAAAGGGAGGTGTTTTAAGACCTCCAGAAAGCCCAGAAATGACATTTTTTCAATGTGGTAAAGGGGTTTTAGCCCCTGGGCCATCATGCTGTTTCCCCCGAGTCCGTGAATTTCGATGCCGGGATTCTGCTCCCTAAGGGCCCGCATAAGAGAAGCTCCGTGCATATCACCGCTTGCTTCTCCGGCGAGAATAAAAATTTTATTGCTCATCAGAGAATCTTAAAATCAAAAATCCATTTTAGTGTCACGAGCAGAAGAGTAATCCCGATTGCCTGAAGAGTTCTTGATTCTGATCTAAGGCCTGCCTTAGGATTAAACGGAGGCTGTTTGATTGATTTATTTCTGTATGGCTTAAACTGAGGAATAAACCTGGGAACATGATTTTTATATTTTTTATAGTCTTCCTTGTAAGTTTTTTGCAGGTAGGTTTCTTCCTCACCTACTATGAGTATATACTGAAATACAAAGAAAGCGAATGCAATTATTGTGAGCCAGGGGTAAAGTGCCAGTGTCAGAACTCCGAATCCTGTGTAAATCAGGATATTTCCGACATAAAGGGGATTGCGTACATACGCAAACGGTCCGCTGATTACAAGGAAAGCTCCGCCTACCTTGCCTGTTGTCCTTGTTTCGCTTCCGGCCCAGCATACTCCGCCGTATCTGAACGCCTCACCCAGTATGATCATCAAAAGGCCTGTAATATAGCTTATAGTAGTGGGTGAAGAAAAGAGAAGCATTAATATTACAAAAGGGACGGGTGTGTAACTTCTGATCGAAAAGAGAAAAGCTGCCAGTTTATTGCCTGATTTTTGTTCCATCATTTAACCTTGCATATAGAGTGATTTTCTCTTAAGAGCTGCCTGCCCGCTCTTTTTCACTCTTTTTTTGTTTAAGATTTTTTCAAGTTTACTTATTACCTGTCCGAAGTTATCGAACGGATAATAGGTTATCCTGTTAGTTTCACAATATCTGAGCAGTGCGTCTTTAGCAAAGATGTAGTCACAGTACTGAGATGCGCAGACATCAGAAGAGCCATTACCGATATAAACGGTAATATCATCATCACTGCTTAATTCAATTACTTTGTTGCGTTTGCAGAATGCACATTTTCTGCATTCTTCATCTTTGTAAGGGAATACAGGTTCAGGCCTGTCCGCTCCCGGGGAAAAGATAAGTGAGTTGCTGAAATATTTGAGATTGGTTATACCTTCCCGGTTCAATATTCGCTCGATATAAAAGTCAAATCCGTCGCTTACCACATAAATTTCAAAATTCTTTTCCGAAATATAATTCAAGAACGAGGGGAATGTATCATCTATCTCGAAATTTAACACAAATTGGGCCAGTTCCTCCTCGGAAATGGTATCCAGAGTGGCAAAAAGGGCGCTCCATCCCTCAGCCGCTGTCATCTCGAGACTGCGGATTTTTCTGATAATATCCCACACTTTTTCCTTGTCTCCGAACTCCAGAAAAAAAGAAGCACCCACATCCTTCAGGGTTATGGTTCCGTCGAAATCGACAAATATTTTCACATCAGGATATTTCATTTATTATCTTCAGCGGTAAGAACCATTTTTTTCACTTCAATCACATCACCGATAGTGACCCGGTAAAAATAAATTCCCGGTTCAAGACCCTGAGCCTTAAATGTGTACTGATATTTGCCCGGTTTTAATTGTGTCACGGTTTCATCTTTTATAAGATTGAACTTTGAATTAAAGAACTCAAATCTGATCCTGCCCGCAGCAGGAATGCTGTATGAGATATTCGTGGAACTACTGAACGGGTTTGGAATATTCTGACCGATAAAAGGTTTATCCGATTTATCCGATTTAATAAAATTGAGCTTGGTGACCTCAATGTGCGATATTCTGTCTGATTTATCAAACTGTGAAAGCCTGTAATAAAAAACTCCGCTTGAATCGGGTTCATGATAAGTCTCATAAACACCTCTGGCTTCCTTTGAGACGGATATCCACTCTATTTCATTCCACAGTGAGTCAGAAGCTTTCTTACCGGAGAAAATCTCAAGTTTGTAACCTTTTATCGAGGATTCATTATTAACCTGCCAGTAGAGTTTTATTTCATCACCTGACTGTACGGCGGCAAACTCAGAGACTTCAGAGGCGTAAGTGTTATTGCCTTTTAAACGCTGACCATAGATACCACTCTGATTTGCGCCTTTGGATTCTCTGAATACAGCAATTGCTCCCTGTGTAAGATCCGGAATCATGAAAAGATAATTTTTGATTGAGCGGTTTGAAGTTGATACCGGGATGCCTTCTTCGTCCCACATCAGATCGCCTTTTGATGAGACTCTCTGAGCGTAAATATTCCAGGCAGATCTGCTTCTGTTATCAATCCATCCTGCTATTGCCCCGCCTCTTCCGTCAGGACAGAGAACTGCCCCGAGCTGATCACCTTCAAAGTCAGTAATCAAAACACCTGACCCACTCCAGAGAGGATTACCGAACCGTGAAATTTTCTGCATGTAAATATCTTTTGAGCCCGAGAGATTATTCAGCCAGGCAAGTATAATAGTTGAATCACCCCCTGCTATCGCTTTGGGATTAGTGTTGTCTCCGGCTGTTGTTACTGCCTTCACCCCGAGATTAGCCATCATCGGGATACCTTTTTTATCGATGATCTGGTGGTACAATTCTTTATTTTTCGCTGAGACCTGCCAGTTGATATACATAAGACTGCCTCCGGCAAAAGAAGTGACATCATAATCCGGAATGATTGATTTGCTATCGGCAATTAGCACGGGATTAATTTTAGTGCCTGATCCGGCCGATGAATCGATATGCGCCATGTAAATACGGCTGTTTGATTTTTCATATTCCAGCCAGAAAAGAAAGGCTCCGCCGGCACCATCTGTTATGATCTTGGGATATTGCTTGGCGTTGTATGAGGAAGAGACTTCAAAACCTTTCTGCGTAAAACGGAGTTTGCCTGTCGGGAATACCTTCTGATATTTAACACTGTAGAGAGTGGGTGTATCTGAGGTTTTCTCTATTGCGATGATGTGACCAATAGCCGAAGCTCCGTAGGCAGCCTGAAACTGATTGATATCGCTCGATGAACGGAGCACCATAAGCCCTTTTTCTTCAAAGATACGTTGGCCGTTTTCTTTTACAACCTGCGTAAAAACATAGCTTTCAGCCTGATTTTTCTGTTCCCAGGCGATCATTGCCACTCCCGGTATTACGGAGGGAACAATTAAGCTGTTGAACTTCGGAGTGGTTTCATCAGAAGAAACTGACTTGCCATCAGCCCTGAATGATAATTCACCGGTCTTTTTGACGTGCATGAACCAGAGGTTGCTGTTGCGGGAATTTTTTGTATCATGCCAGATGAAAAAAATCCCTCCCGAACCATCTTTTACTGCTGATAGTTCGGAGGCATCTTTTACATCCTGTACAAGTTCCCTTGGTTCCTCCGGTTTTCCGCTCCACTGTGCAACAGCAGAATTAATAAAAACAACTAATGCAAATAGTACAAAGAACAATTTGTATAACACGATTTCTCACTTATTAAAATTAACCCACAAACTTAAAATCTTCATTAAACCTGACGCTCACTAATTTGGAAATGCCTTCTTCCTGCATCGTAACACCATATAAAGTATCTGCTGCCTCCATTGTCCTTTTATTATGAGTAACAACTATAAACTGAGTGGTGGCGCTGAAATCACGCAGAATTCTGGTAAACCTGTCAATGTTAGCATCATCAAGAGGTGCATCAATCTCATCAAGAATACAGAAGGGGGAAGGTTTGACAAGATAAATGGCGAATAAAAGCGCGATTGCCGTAAGAGTTTTTTCTCCTCCCGAGAGCAGGTCTATTGAAGTTGGTCTTTTGCCTCTTGGTTTGGCAATAATTTCGATTTTTGCCTCAAGTGGATCAGTATCCTCCTCCAGCCTCAGATCTGCCTCATCACCGGGATTGAATAATCTTCTGAAAATACTGATGAAATTGTTTTTAATCTGATCAAAGGTATCAAGAAAAAGCTTCTGGGCAGTTTCATTTATTTCTTCAATGGTTTTAAGGAGGTTTTTCTCAGCCTCAATAAGATCGATTTTCTGTCCGTTCAGAGAATCAAATCTTTCTTTTTCAGCCTCATATTCTTCAAATGCAAGACTGTTTATGGCACCCAGATTGAAAATCTGCTGCTCGAGTAATTTGACTTCGCGGCGTGATTCCTCAACATTAAAATCTTCCGGAACATCAACGGCAAGATCAGAGGGGGTCAGGTTATATTTTTCCTCAAGACGTGATAAGATCGAATCAAGAAGATGTTTTTTATCGCTTCTGTCAAGTTCTGCACGATGAATCTTGTCACTTAACTGATCTTTAACCGCCCTTGCTTTTCTTTTCTGAATTTCAATTTCGTCCGTCTTTGCCTTTATTTCACGATAGTTGGCCTCGGCGCTAACCGATGCCTCTTTCAGGTTGGCAAGTGTTCTTTTGTAATCGTCAAGGTCTGCCTCAAGATTTTCAATATTTTCATCAAGAATTTCTATTTCGGCAGTGCTTCTTTCAATCTCACTTTTCTTTTTGGCAATTGATTCATTCAGGTAATCAATTGATTCACGGCTTCTTTTTAATGACGTGATAATATTATTAAGTAAGCCCTTTAGCCTTTCGGTCTCAAGATCACTTGCATTTTTCTGGCTGATTGTTTCCTGGAGTTCGTTTTCTGCTTTTTTAACATAAGCTTCCGCCTCCTGTTTTGCCTGATCAGCCGCGGCCTGCACACGGGTTATCTCTTCATATTCAGATAGTAAAGTCATACGGCTTTTTTCAGATTCTTCGGCTTTAAGCTTCAGATCCTCATGCTCTTTCTGAACAACCGTCAGCTGTTCTTCCAGCTTTTCTTTTTCGAAAGCAAGCCTTGATATTTTCTTTTCAAGCTCGGTAAGATCAGCATTCAGTTTTCTGATTTCATTGCCGGGGGTCACCAGATCCATCGAGGAAATAAGTGCTTCGAGTTCAGCTATGGAGGCGAGCACTGATTCATGCTGTTTTCGGAGAGGCTGCAGATCAGTTTTAAGCTGATCAAGTACAATTTTGCGGCCGAATACCGAATCCTCCTGAGCAATCTCTGATCCCGCGGAGATCAGTCCCGATGAAGTGACAAAATCACCGGTGGCTGTCACAAATTTAGAGTCGGGATACTTTTTTGAAAGCTGCAGTCCCGTTTCAAGTGTGTCAACCAGATAAACTCTTTCAAGAATCCTCTGAAAATAAGTTCTGTTTTTTGCAGATGTTTTAACAAATTCAGCCAGACGGCCTATCACCCCTTTTTCAGATTCAAGTTTTTTTATTCTTTTATCGGCAAGGTATTTCTCTGCTTTGCCGGTGAAACTTCTGAAGTATGAGTATGATCCGGTGTAAGGAATAGCAAAACTGACTTTCCCCATACTGTCTGATTTCAGAAGACTAACGGCATTTTTCAGTTCTTCGATGCCCTCAATAAGGATTGTATTCAGATTGTTCTGAAGAGCGGCTTCAACAGCAACACGGTGCCGGTCATCAGTTTCGCCGATATTAGCGAGCAGATTCACTTCACCCGATTTCCAGTCTTTGCTGTTAATAAGTGCCTTTGTACCCTTGGAAACACCTTCAAGAGAGTGCATAATCTCTGTGAGATAAGCTATTTTATTTTCAAGATCACTGATTGCAGTTCTGAGCTCAAAATCCTTTTTGACACTTGTTTCCAGCCTTTTTTCGAGTTTCTGTTTATGAAGAATATCGTAATTCAGCTTCTTTTCCCGTTCCGAGATATCTTCCATGAGAAGATCTTTTTCTTCGGAAACGTTTTTTATAGCTGTTTTCAGATTCTCCAGTGCCCCTGTAAGTGAGGCATGCCTCTGCTGATTTCTCTCTGTATTTTTCTGAACATCGCTGATATTTCTGAGAATATTGTTCAGTTCGTTTTTTGAATCGGCCAGTGACCTGTAAGAGGTCAGCATCACGGCATTTTTTTCATTCAGCAGAGTTTTTGCAGTATCAAGCTCGGTCCGTTTTTGGGAAATTCTCTCGCTGAAAGAAGTTTTATTCTCTTCACGCTCTTTTATCCGGTTAGCAAGTTCCCTTTCCTTAACCTCAAGCTCTTCAATATTTTCTTTGGTTGATTCAAGCCTGATTTCATGATCTTCAACATCACCGCTGAGCCGTTCAATATTCTTCAGCAGGGATTTTTTTGATTCAGTTGCAATAGTGAGGCTTTTTTCGGTTTCAAATACTTTTGAGGTCTGAGCAGAGATTTTTTGTCTGAAATCATTGAGCTCTTTTTCTGCGGTGTTAAAGTCATCCCTGTATTTGTTGAATTCATCTTCCAGGGCAAGGAGAATCTCTTCGGTTCTGCTTCTTTCTCCGTAGAGATTCACGATTTCACTGTCTGTCTGAATAAGCGCTTCAACCAGTCTTTTGTTCTCTGCCGTGCCGAGAACTATCTCAATTTCCATTAATCTTGTAGTTAGCTGCTTATGCTTTTCAGCCTTTTTTGCCTGACGCTCAAGAGAATTGACCTGTTTTTCAACTTCAGAAATAATGTCATTTATTCTGGCAAGATCGCTCTTTACATCTTCAAGTCTTTTAAGGGTCAGCTTTCTTCTCGTTTTATACTTGTTGACTCCGGCAGCTTCTTCAAAAAGAATTCTACGGTCTTCAGCTTTATTGCTGAGAATTGACTCAACCATTTTAAGTTCAATCACAGAATAGGCATTTGCACCCATACCTGTATCCATAAACAGTGAAGTTATGTCCTTGAGGCGGGAGACATTCTTATTCAGAAGATATTCACTCTCTCCGGAGCGGTAGATCCTTCTTGTTATAATCACTTCGGAGTACTCGGTCGGCAGTATCCCTTTGTCATTCTGTATAATTAATGATACTTCAGCAAGCCCCATAGGTTTATGAGCTGAGGTACCGTTAAAAATAACATTCTCCATCTTGTCTGAGCGCAGTATGGAAGGTTTCTGTTCGCCCAGGCACCACCTGATTGCATCAACTATATTTGTTTTGCCGCATCCGTTAGGACCGACAATTGAAGTTATTCCCTGGTTAAAGTGAACAACAGTTTTCTGGGCAAACGATTTAAAACCGAGAATTTCTAGCTTTGAAAGATACAATTACGCTCCGGAACGGATTTCTTTGACTGCCTGCAGAATGTAGTCAAGAGTTGAATGAGCCGACTGGAAATAAAGAGTCATGCCGGCAATTATTAAAATTATTACCAGAGTACTGTAGAAATATACTCTGCCTCTGGTTACATCATATATAACATGGATACCCATTATCAGGCGGTTAAGCCCTATCGCAAGAAACAGAATTAAAAAGAGATACAGATAAAGATTAAATGAATCAAGGGAGAGAAGTCTGTAAAGCACTATTCCAAGCGGAAGAAGGAGAAGATATGGAATGGTTGACCATAAAACTGCAAAGTATGCGTTTGTCCAGGAAACTTTGTTAGTAACAAAAAACGAGAAAATCTTTATCAGAACAGTAAGTGCAATGTATGAGCAAAACAGCAATCCCGTCAGTATAAATAATCCGCTTACAGGATTCCATGTGATATAGCTGACGAAACCTACTAAACCGAAGCTGCCAAAAGAAAGCAGTACTTTTTCAAGTTCGGGTGTAAATCTCATATAATAAAAAATACTGCTGATTATAAGGGCTTTCAGACCTGCGGTAAGAACACCGAGAATTGTGGTCTGGATACCGGAGATAATTCTGAGATCCCTGATATCGGAAAAGAAGTTGTAGGGCCTTAAAAGTGCTCTTGTGGCATCTTCCCTGAATTTTTTTCCTGAGTTGATCAGAAGACCAACAATTACTGCAAGAATAAAGCCGAAGATTATAAATACCATCGGGGAATCATCTGACTTAAACCCAAGCGATATCGTAACTTTTTCTTTATTGTGAAGCTTTGAATCAATCACCTTGTATGCGGGTCGGTTTGTGGTTCTGTCTTCCCCCACTATTCCCGATACAATCAGATTATCACCCCTGTAGCCGCTTATAATCGAATTATAAGCAGCTCTGTAATCAAACATCGTGGAAAGAAAAAATCCCGAGGTCTGATTTGTTTCAGAATGATCAATGAGCTCTTCAAAAAACTTTGCCTGGATTTCGGGTGACTGGAGTGAAGAATTACCTTCTGTGGTAAGATCTATAATATAACCCGCCTCAGAAAAAAACACCCTTCCTTTACCGATGCGTGAAGTCATGCTGTTATAGCTGTTAAGTGCTTTATCGAAAGGCTGATTAAATGACTCGATACCGAACAGATCAATGCCTGCAATTTCATCAAATCCGTTATCTGCAAAAGAGGCGTAGATTATTGAGCCGGTATATTTTCTGATATTAGCTGCTGCAGAAGAAAGAAACTTTGCGTGAATTCCTGATTTACCGAGATATCCTGATCCGAGTCCGTAGCCCCCGATAACAGAGGAATTCTGGAATGATCTCATAAAGAGGGTAATATAATTATTGAGATATTCTGAATAACTGCTGTTTGACAGTAGACCTTCTGGAAGTGAGATAATAGGAAGTTCAACAAAAGGGATCAGACCAAGCTGTTCACAGAGATGTATATAATACGGATGAGGAATATTTTTTTCAAATCTGACTGCGTTAAAACCCAGCTCCTTGATCATTTTCAGATCATTAAGCATCTCAGTGTAATTTACCATGCTGCCCTTATCGTCATTGGTGGGGATAAGGGTGACACCGTTCAATTTAAAGAGGCTGCCATTAAGGTATATACCACCCTGAGCAGCTTTGAGTTCAAATAGGGAGTAATTTCTGCTGATCTCATCAATGAGTTTGTCACCGCTGAAAAGCTGGATACTGAGAATATAACTGTATGGTGTAAGTGGTGTCCATAACATCGGCTTGTTGATATCAAGAGGTACGGTTATCTGCTGTTCTTTACCCGGCTGGACCTCAGCGGCTGATTCAGTAGAAATGGAGGCGGAATCTCTGTAAGGCGCCGTAAGTTTTACGCGGATTCTGAAATTTGAGCTGCGAAGACCAAGACTGTCTTTCCTGAAATCGCCGTTGTTTACAGCAAGCGTCAGTTTAAGGATAGCCTTTTCATATCCGTTAGAAAATGTAACTTTTTCCTGATGTGATGCTATGAAAGATCTGCCTGCTCTTGTAAGATAAACGTCCCTGAAGATTCCTTTACTCTGAACCGGAAAGAGAAAAGCCTGCTTTGAGGGGATGGTTCTGTCTGAATTATAGTTCCCGTCAACCGCAACTTTAATGACACTTTTGGTTCTTGATGATAAAACATCACGCGGAAGCAGGATGCTGAATGAAAATTCACCGCCTGGGTGTTTGTGGATTAAAATATCATTCAGGTAAATATCGGCTGAATAACTGATTCCGAGAAAGTGGAGAAAGTAATTTCCGGTTGAAGAGAGGTTTTTATCAATAGAAACGGTTTTTTCAAATACAAGAATCCTGCTGCCTGCAAAAACCGAGGGGATTCTAATATTTACTTTATTTTCGGAATCCTCGGCATCATAAACGCTCCAGGTCCCGTTAAGAAGAATTTTTTCACGTGCAGATGAATTGTCAAGATAACCTAATTCAGAGGCAGAAATTTTATAATTCCCCGGTTCCTTTATGACTATCTGGGCATTTGACCCTGCAAACAGAAATAAAGATAATAAGAGGGAAGATATAAATTTTAACACAACAAGTCCAAAAAAATATTAATATACAAACTTTAAATATACGGAATAAGGGAGGGGGTTCGCAATTCATTATAACTCCATTAAGGATTTTTATTTGTATGATTACTTACGATGGCAAAGTTACATCAGGATTGAGTCTGTAATGGAAATATAATTGCTTCATCAGTTTTAATGACCTTAATTGTAATTTCGTAACAAAAATACAGCGCATTATAAAAACCCTCTCAAAAAGCTTCCCGTACCATGGGTTTTGATAAATTTGTTTTCAGAATTTGCTTTGTCGTTTTAACGCCTCGTAAAGGTTTAAAGGAAAATGTGATGCAGACGGAATTGTGCCCTCTGACAATCTGAAGTTTGATATCACAATCCGCCTTTACACTCATTTATAAATTAGGATTGTAAATTATTCAAAAAAGGTGAGGCAAATGAAAGATCAAAGTAAAGTACTCTCTTTAATCTTTTTGTTTTTTATTTCGATAACTGAAATATATGCACAATTGAGTGCACCCCGTGTTGAAGCCGTTTATGGCGGAAGAATTCTCGGAATGGATTCACATAATATATCAGCAGACACATCTCTTCTTTATATTTCGACAGAAAGTGCTAATTCAGTATTTTATTCATATGTTACCGGACTGACATCTGCGGTGCCCGTATTTCATCCTTTCAGCATAATGCCCGGTCTCGGCGCAGACGATAATTACGGATCAGGGATTCAGCAGATAAAAGTTCATAAAAATTCAGGGAAACTTTTTTTCCGGCACCAGGGAATCAAATCAGCATCAAATTCCTCTTCAGTGATTAGCACAGTGGTTTCAACAAATGCAGGTTGTTTCACTATTTCTGAAGACTATCTTTTCTACTGGAATGCAGACAGTCTTCATTACGGAACGTTAAACTCTTCCGGATTATTCACCTATGGCGGAAAAATTATGGTTGGAAGCGTACCTGTATCTCATATTCTGGTAAACCCTTCCAATTTAAGAATATACCTTTTTGCCAGAGGCAGCACCCCGGTACTGTATAAGAGCTCGGATCCATATACTTCACTTAGCGGTGGTACAACTTTTTCCGCAGTTTCTCTGAGCTCACTATCGTCTGCTGACTGGCTTTCATTCGGAATTGCTCCGGACGGAAGAATCTTCATCGGCGGGCATAATAACAACGATAAAAGAATTGCATACTCAGACAATGAACTTACATGGAATGTTTTTGCACCCGGTTTCAACGGAGTGTCAGGATACAATTTTGATTTCGGAGGTTCATCTTCTTCCTATTATGTCTATTGGTCAACTCTTTACTCAAATAACAAGGGTGTGAGCGGAAGCTGGTCAGGCTTCGGTATGCCAGGTGGAATGGAAACACACCCGAATGACGGAAATGTTCTGGTGGATCCCGGCAATAATTCGGTGGTTTACATGACAACTGATCAGGGAATAGGTGCCTCTTATGACAGGGGTCTCAGAATATTTGAAATTGACAATGGTGTTGAAGCAGTTCAGGTTGAAGATTTTGATATGACCCCTGATAAAGGGACAGCATGGCTTGCTTCTAAATCAGGTATCAGAAAAGTATCGGGTTATACAACCGCTCCTTCATGGACAAATGCCATATTCCCCAATTCTGATGGCTCACCCTATTATTCTGTAGCAATGAAACATGGTGATACAAACACTGTATATGCCGGAAACCTGAGAGTTTACAAAACCAGCGACGGTGGTGTTTCGTGGGTTAATCTGTTTTCAACGGAAAATGCTCCATACAACTGGAATGGCATTGGTCAGCATATTGAAGCGCTTGAAGTTGCTCCTTTTGATAATGACATAATC
>CAYPMQ010000077.1:0-12545 GCA_964411625.1 uncultured Ignavibacteriaceae bacterium | reverse complement strand
GATTGTTCGACAATAATTTTATTTAAAATTTCTCCGGTATTCATGTTTCTGATAATAACTTTCGGTCTTAAAAAAAATTAAAACCGGAAATGCTTAAAAAAATACTGAAATATACTTTTTTTACTATAACAACCATACTTGCCATCCTCGGACTTTTATTCAAGCTTGGTTTATTATGGAAATCACCTGCATATTATAAAACTGAATCGCCGGAAGACTTTTCTGATAAGATCTACGGAATGGATTATCATGATTCTGTAGTTGTTTTAACAATTCCTCCTTTTTACTATGAAGAAGGGCTCAATAAAGGAAAAGTTCTGATTATGGGGATCACTCATACTGTTGATCCCGCAGATTCCCAGTTGATAATACTTGAAAAAGAATGGGACAGATTCAAGCCCTCTGTTCTGCTCCTTGAAGGGAGACTCGGTTTTTTATTTAAACCTTTTCAGGATCCCGTTGTAAAATACGGCGAGGGGGGTAAGGCAAAGGAACTTGCTCACAGAGACGGGGTGACCTTCTATACATGGGAGCCCGACCGGGAAACGGAAATCAAGGAGATGGTGGGTAAATTTGGAGCTGAAAAGTCTGCCCTTTTTTACTCTCTGCGCCCTTATTTTTCTTCACTGAGACACGGCAAACCCTCTGACCCTGACAGAATCATGGAAGAAAATATTAAAAGCAGAACCAATTATAACCTCCTCAGGGGGACTATTAATTCAGTTGCGGATATTGACCGTATCTGGAAAAGAGATTACCCGGGTGAAAAGGACTGGCGTGATTACAGTGATGAGTACGGATGGCCTGCAGGGTATTTAACCGAAATGGCGCTTTATTCAAACCTCATCCGCGATATCCATATGCTTAATATCATAGATGAGCTTACTGAAAAGGGGGAGAAAGTATTTGTTACGATGGGGATGAGCCACGCAATCAGAATACAAAAGGCTTTCGGGAGGTAGTCCCTAAGCCATATACCATTTAATGCAATTTTAACCGGGCCGGAGAAAATATTAAAAACATCCTTGATACAAAACAGGCGGAACTTATGCTGCAAAGGATCGGAAGCGTAACTCCCGGAGATAAAGCTCTCCGGGGAAAGATGAATGCCCATCAGATGATTGTTCACTGCACTGATCAGATAAGGATGGCTTCGGGAGAGATAAAATGCAGATTTGTGGGTAATGCCCTTTCAACATCTCTGTTGAAGTTTCTTTTTTTAACAATTATCCCCACGCCAAAGGGGAAAATTGAAACCACTCCCGAACTTAAGCAGGGTGTACGCGGCACAAGACTCTCTGATTTTGAATCCGATAAAAAAATCTCGCCCGAATGGTTAAAGATATTAATTCCGTACTTAGATCAGATGTTAAAGTTCAGCATCCTTTTTTTGGTTACATGTCAAAAAAGGAATGGGGAAAGTTATGCCGGTTGCATCTTGATCACCATCTGAGGCAATTCGGGAGGTAGTCACTTTAATATCCGACTGAAATTCCTGTCACAATCCGCCGGCGGATTTGAAGCAAAGTGTCCTGATGGTTAACTCTGTAATCATTAAAAGTTGAACCCTCCGCTCTTATGCAGGCGCTTCTTGGTGGATCCGCTCTTATCAGATTAATGTTCATTCAGGATGAGCTCTGCACACAAATCCCCTGCAGGCATGTCATATTAAAATTTCAGTACTATATATTAAACTAAACTTTAACTACGGCTGTAAATGTTATTTACATTTCTGTTTTTGTTGATTAGTTTACATCAGAAAATTGATTAAACAACATGAACGGAGAACAGAAATGAACAGAACGAAAAAAGAGGAAATCAGAAAATACAATGAGGCCAGAAAAGGAAAATCGCCTGAAGAAATTGCGCGCCTTAATCTGATGGAAGAATATGAGGAAGAAATTGAAAAGCTGACCAGGAAGCTTCATTCAGAAAAATTCCCCGAAGAATATGATTTTATGTATGATGAACTCTCTGATATGAGGATGAGAAAAGAGGGCAGGAACCCTATGAGCCGGGAATATATTGAGCAGATCAGAATAAAACGTATGAACCTGGGGGTCTCACAGTTATCTGAATCGGGGATGGCAGTTTCAGATGACACAATGCAGCTTTGCCGCAGGGAGGCGGAAAAAATTATTAATGATTATATCAATACGGAAAATTTGCCGGAACCCGGATCAGATTATTTAGTGGAATATATTCACTATCTGAGAAACAAATTCAGAGTTAAAAAGGGCTGAGTATGGTAATGTCAGTTTTATGTCGGAATATTTATCCCTGTTATTCAAATCTTTCCGGGTATAAAAAAGACTCATAGTTGGCAGAATTTATAACCAAACACTTTTCAACGTCATAATTGTCAGAAAAAGTTTTCGGGATAGCAGCTTTTTGCAGGGGTTTAAATTTGATTTTGATCGCGTAAAATCTCCCTTGCCGTTCTTCAATCAAATCAATCTCCTGCTGCTGTGCAGTACGCCAGAACCATGTGAAAGCATCCTCTCGTTGTGTGCGGAACAGCTTAAGCCTTTCACTTACCACATAGTTCTCCTATAGTGCACCGGTATCAGTTCTGTGAGGCAGCGGATTAAAATTCCCGATTAATGCATTTCTGATGCCATTATCCCGGAGGTAATACTTTTTAGCTATACGGAGTTCAGTCCTTATATTTCTGCTGTAACCTCTGAGCCGGAATATAATAAATGCCTCTTCCGAAATTCTGAGATATTTTTCAACCGTTCCCCGGTCAGCCCTGATAGTTCAGTGGTCGAAACTTTACTGCCGATCTGCAACGCCAATGCCCTCAAAAGATCATCAATCAGAGCGGAATCCCTGAGTTTATCAACCATCAATACGTCTTTGTATAAATGACTGCCGGCAAGTGATTATAGGATTTCTCTTCTCCTGACCAGATTCGTTATAAACTCAGGATAGCTTCCATAAATGAGTCTTTCATGAAGCGATTTTTGTTTCTCGGTAAAACCAAGATGCTCAACAAGTTCGGAAAACATGAGCGGAAAAAGATTGTATTCATATTTCCTGCCGGTAAGACTTTCTGAGGTCCTGCCCGGCAGATCAAATGATGATGATCCGGTTGCAATAACCTGAATATTTTTAATCTGATCAGTGAATATTTTTATAACATTCCCTATGTCATTGAACTTCTGTGCTTCATCAATAAACAGTATCTGATCTCCTGCAGTTATAGATTCAAGTCTTTTGCGGATGAAATTTTCAATTAGTCCCCGGTCGGCAGGATCATCTCCGTTGAGTCTGACAGTTTTACCCGGGCCGGCTTTTAAGATTTCTTCCACAAGAGTAGTTTTACCGGTCTGACGGGCGCCATAAATCAGAATGGCCTTCCCTTTAAAAAGGTCGTCTTCAATCTGTTTTGAAATAATTCACCGGATCATATAATCATTTTTCTGACTGGTAAATACACAATTCTGCGGATACACTCACAAATTCATATATAAAAAAGGGATTACAATCGCAAATTATTATATGAATTTGTGATTTCAGAGATCCGGTGAGCAGTAAGCAATATCTGGTCGCCTGAAATGAACAGGGATCAGATGAAGATCAGCGAAGCCGTCAAAGCTCCTGAACCCGGGTAATGTATCGCTGAAATCTCAGCTTATCATTGCCGCCGTACTCAACCTGCGGCAATAAAATAATTCACAGGTCAGGGCTCTGCTTTGTAAAAATTTCTGAATTCTTATTTCTTTTTCAGAACAAGACCTGACTTAGCAGGGATAACCCCTTTGCATTCATCATGCACTTTCCCGCTGATAAGATCAGTAAAAATGCCCTTTTGATCCGTGAGATCAAATGATTGTTCGGAAGAAGAGACATTCAGCAGTACAATGATCTTTTCCGCTCCGAGTGTGCGTTCAAAACTATAAAGTTCTTTACCGTCGTCTGCAAGCACGGTTCTGAAATCACCCGTCTGCAAAACCTTATTCTCATTTCTTATCTTAATCAGCTTTTTGTAATGGCTGAGCAGATCATGATCAGTTTCAACTCTATCTGCAGCGGGTTTGGCTGACTGATCAGGAAGTGTGGTTTCATCTTCATAACGGATATCATTCCAGATCATGGGCTTGCGGCAATCTGGGTCATTTGCTCCCCACATTCCGGCTTCGTCTCCGTAGTAGATCATCGGTGCGCCTACGGAAGTCATCTGCAGAATGACAAAAAGCTTCTGAATCTGTTTTTCATAGGAATCAGGTTTGCGGGTGTTGTAGTCTTTGTTGCTTCCTTTAGAGATATTAAAATAATTGCCCCAGTTTCTGTAACGGGCAAGATCACGGTTAACAATATGTGAACCGATCCTGTTTGCATCATGGCTGCCAAAAAGATTCTGCTGAACATAGGGCACACCGCCGGGAAAAGCACTTACAAGCTCTTCCATCATACCGGCAAAAGCTGTGGCGGGAATTTTAGTTTTTTCGGCAACGATGAAATCTGCTGCTGCAAACCCGAAGTTATAATTCATCACGGCATCAAATTCATCACCTTTCAGATATTCTCTTACCACACTGATTGTATCAATAACCTCTGCGGTGATGTATGCTTCAGGATTGATGCTCTTTACCTCTATTCGCCAGTCTTTCCAGAAATTATGCTGAATACAGAAAGCAACATCAAGCCGCCAGCCGTCGATCCCTTTCGAAGGATCACCACCGGGAGCCATCCACCGCTTTGTGATTGCGAATATATATTCTCTTGGGCCTTTAACGATGCCGTTTTTATCCTCTCTGATCTCAGGTAACTCCCTTACTCCGAACCAGCCTTCGTAATCGAACCTGGTCCCGGCAGATGAATCATCCCAGGATTTAATTGCAAACCAGTCTTTATAACGTGAACTCTGCTGATTTTTTCTGACATCCTGAAACGGCACTGATTTAATACCCATGTGATTGAAGACGCCGTCAAAAATAATCTTCATCCCTCTTTTGTGAGCCTACTCTATAAGCCGGAGGGCAAGTTTATCAGCGTTGGTCCATACCCATGTGGATGGGTCATCAAATATTTCCATCCCAATCATTTTGCGGTCACCCTCCGGATCGGGGCCAAAATTAGGATCGATGTGATGAAAAGTAACGGCGTCATATTTATGGGAGGAAGGAGAAGTGAAGACAGGATTAAGATAGAGGGCAGTGATTCCAAGATCCTTAAGATAGTCGAGTTTATCTATAATTCCCTGCAGGTCACCGCCATATCTTCTTCGCTGCAGGTTAAACCAGATATCTTTTCCGTTTTTCTGTTCATAAGGCTGAAGTTTGTACCAGTCAGAGCCCCATGGATGAACCTGCCAGGGAGAAATTATATCATGAGGGTAAGCTCCGTCGATATCAATAAGCTGAGGATCATTTGACGGATCGCCGTTTCTGAACCTTTCGGGAAAGATCTGATACCAGACAACTTCTTTTGCCCACTCCGGCACAAATTCTTCATTGCTTGATTTTGATGAATCCATAGCAACCCCGCTCCCGAAAAGGAAAGATAAATTTAATAATGCAGTAATAATATTCATTCTGAGTTCGTCTTATATATTTTATACACTTCTATTTTTTATTTTTGAGTTGACAATCAGAAAAACTGATTTTAAATCCGCACTTTAAAGTATTGATTTTTTAAAAATATATAATGGTAACTTAATGAAATATATTCTTGTCTTTCTATTCCTTTTTACGGCAGTCATTTCAGCTCAGAATAATGATTCAACTATCCAGCATCCGTATGTACCTAAAATTCTTGAGGGAGGTTCCGTAAGCCAGCTATTCAGTCTGACTCAGCCACTTCCGGAACATCAGATTCTGCTGCAGCTTGAAGGTGAATGGAATCAGGATATCAGATTTTACTTTTCGGGAGATACTACCCGTGTTTTCAAAGGTCAGGGAGAAACTATTAATCAGATGGTTCTGGGTTTCCGGTTCCTTGAAAGCAAAAGTAAATCTATTGCATTCGGAATGCACATTTCCTCTGTATCATACATCGGTTATGATAACAGGCTGAAAAAGTACACTATTTACACAATGGATGAAATGGGCACTTACCCCGTGCTCGCCTTCGGGGATTACGATGAAAAAAATAAAACTCTGACCTTCACGGGAAACGAAATTGACCCGGTTACCCAGGACCCCATTAAATTTATTATGAAATACACTTTCCCTGATGAAGACAGCATCGGGTTTGAAGTTGATCTTGTAAGCGGATCCAATGTCAAAAAATACCTTGAAATAATATTCAGCAGGAAATAGCGGAGCGTAACGATGGCAAAAAAATACTGGTTATTTAAGTCAGAGGCTGATGTTTTTTCTATTGATGATCTCGCAAAAGCGGAAAATCAGACTACATACTGGGATGGAGTGAGGAATTATCAGGCACGTAATTTTATCAGGGACGAAATGAAGACGGGCGACCTTGTTCTTTATTATCACAGCAACTCTGAGCCCAATGCAGTTGTGGGCGTCTGTGAAATTGTCCGCGAAGCCTACCCTGATTTCACTCAGTTTGATTCTGCCTCAGACTATTTTGATCCTTCATCTAAACAGGATAGTCCTGCATGGATGATGGTTGATATCAGACTGGTAAAAAAATTCCAAAGACCCGTGACTCTGCAGGAGATAAAAGACAATCCTGCACTGGCGCAGAACAAACTGGTTATGAGAGGGAACCGCCTTTCAGTTTTTCCGGTGAGCAAAGAAGATTTTGATGAAATAGTCAGGATGTCTGAAAAAAAATGATAAGAATGATTTTGCTTATTGCCCTCTTTCTGAACGGAGCTATCATTGCTCAGTCCGGTTTCTCGGGGTTTTATGAGAGAAATGATATCGCCATGACCGGTGGACAAGCCATGAGATACGGATTATTCGGGTTTGATAACCCCGCCATGCTTGGTATGCTTGACGGTTCTGAGATGTATATTTTTAATACATCCGCAAAAGACAGAAATGATTTTTACCGGTGGGGAATTTTTACCGCCTCACCCGGATTTGGTTTCTACATGACAGATAATAAATCAGGCAGTCTGAGAGTAACCGACTTCAGGATTTCAACAGGTTTAGGTGATAAAAAAGCTGCTCTGGGCTTTACTTACGGGTGGTCAAACGGTGATGCAGAGCCGTTCGGGAGATACTCGTTTGCGGATATTGCAGTACTCTTCAGGCCGTTGAAATATCTTACTTTCAGCGGAGTTTATCATCAGCCACACGATAACCGGGCGAGGGAGTTGATGATATCAGCCGCAGTAAGACCACTCGGGAATGAGAAGTTTTCCGTTTTTGCTGACTGGCTTGCAATGAAGGATAAATCCGGCATCAGGGAATTTGATAATGAATGGTCAGCCGGTGTGGCTGCCGAGATAATACCAGGGCTAAGATTTACAGGCAGATATTTTCAGAGAAAACAATTTACTGCCGGAATTGAGATCGGATTTGGTAATTTTAGTGTTTCAGGTCAGACGCACTTTGATGAAGATTCCCGTTATCAGTACACAACTTACGGTATAAGAGCCGGGTCACGGGAGAGAAATTTTGCTGATCTGTTTACTGAGGGTGACCAGGTCCTCTCAATGAATCTGACAGGCGGAATAAAATATCAGCGTTACAGATGGCTTGATAATTCAAACACTTTGATTGAGATGCTCGTTTCTGTTAAAAATGCAGCTGCAGATGAAAAAATAAAAGCAGTTTTTCTCAATCTTTCATCATTTAATGCTCCGCCTGCTTTTATCTGGGAGCTGAGGGAGGAACTTCTGAAGCTGAAATCGGCAGGGAAGAAAATTTATGTTTATATGGATCAGGCCTCGCTTTTCACATATCACCTTGCCTCGGCTGGTGATTTTATAATGATGGATTCACAGGGTGTTCTGCAGATGACCGGCGTTGCAATGAGCAGAAATTTTTACAAGGGACTTCTTGAAAATATAGGGATAGGTTTTGATGAGTGGCGCTTCTTTAAATATAAATCGGCCTATGAGAATTTTTCGAATGAGCAGATGACAGATGGTGACCGTGAGCAGAGGCAGGCGCTTGTTGATAATATGTATGATGTCATGAAAAACGACATTATTAAAAGCAGAAATTTAAGAACGTCTGAATTTGATTCCCTTATTAATTATATAGCCATCTTCACCCCTGACCTGGCTGTTAAATACGGTCTGGCTGATACGGTGATACGTTTTGATAAAATCCGTGAGATTATTTCTGAATCAGACGGTTATTCACCCTCATTCATCTCTCTGCGGGATGTTAATGATAAAGCGGAGAGCAAGGATACTTACTGGGGTGATAAACCCGAAATAGCAGTTATTTATGCGTTGGGTGCATGTGCAATGGATGATGGTATTTCAGCCAGGACACTCATAAATTACGTTAAAAGAGCCGGCAGTAATCAGAATGTCAGGGCGATTATACTCAGAGTGGATTCCCCCGGCGGATCATCGCTCGCATCAGATTATATTGCTGAAGCCATGAAAGAGATTAAAGGCAAAAAGCCGCTTATAGTTTCCCAGGGTACCGTGGCTGCTTCGGGCGGTTACTGGCTCTCGATGTATGCTGATACGATTGTTGCATCACCGCTCACCGTAACGGGTTCAATCGGAGTAATAGGCGGATGGGCTTATAATAAAGGTCTGAAGGAAAAACTGGGTATTACCATTGACGGCGTTAAGAAAGGTAACAGTGCCGATATAGGAACAGGACTCGTTTTACCGATACTTGGTCTCACACTCCCCGACAGAAATCTTACTCCGGATGAGAGGAAAGTAATAGAAAATCTTATTCTGAGTTCATACGATGATTTTGTACAGAGAGTGGCCTCAGGAAGGAAAATGTCAACGGACGACGTGAGAAAAATTGCTCAGGGAAGAGTCTGGAACGGAACTGATGGCAGGGAAATCGGCCTTGTGGATATAATAGGCGGGCTTGATGATGCGGTCAGGATAGCAGCAGATAAAGCAGGTCTGGAAGAATATCAGATCAGGGAATATCCCGAGATGCCGCTGATTAATATTTCAGCTTTTTTGCCGATTCCCGGGTTCAGCGTGATCAGAAAAAACAGCGATATAACCGAGCTGATGCTCCGTCTGGAAAGCAATGGAAAACCGCTCCACATGCTCCCTCTTGAGAGCGGCCTGGAAAACTTCTTTTACCGTGCTAATGGTGAATAATCAGTTCTGAAATCTGGGATGCCGCGTCACAAATGAAATCAGGTGCGGCATCTTTTATAACTTCAATACTTCTGTAGCCGTAACTCACTGCAATAGTTGCTGCTCCCGCATTTTTACCGCAATTTATGTCAAATTCCGAATCACCTATCATGACAGTATTGCTTACCGGCACATTAAGTTCACGGGCAATAAAAAGCAGAGGTTCGGGGTCGGGTTTGATTTTCATTCCTGGACGTCTTCCCATGATAATTTCAAACAAATCTGAATCGCCGAGATAATCCATAATCCTGGTTACCTGATTCTGAGCTTTGGTGGTGAGGATTGCGGTTTTGATGCCCGCTTCTCTTAATGTCCCGATAGCCTCTCTTGCTCCTGGATAGTAAACAGTCTTATCCATAAACTCCATGTAATAACCCTTGTATATCTCAATATACTCTTCCAGATCAGGGACAACAATACCAAGGTCATCAAAGATATCCTGGAAATGCGCTCCGATTCTTTTTTCCAGTTCTTTTAGAGGGAAATCCACTTTCATCCCAAGGTGTTCAAAACTCCGCATTGATGCGTGCCATATAGTATCACGTGACTGAAGAAGTGTACCGTCAAGGTCAAAGACGGCCAGTTTGATATTGTTTAGCATAGTAACAGTGTTATAAATTACAGCAGTGATTCAGGAATACGTTTTCTTCCGATATATCCGCTCTCATAATCATGATAATAAGAAACATATTCTTCATCACTTCTCCAGCAAAGCAGAACATTGCGCCCGTTTATGACAGAAGGAAAATCAACGAGACCTATAGTGAAATTCCAGTCTTTATAAAAGCAGCCAATTTCAGAAAGTTCTTCAATGTAAGATTTAACCCGGTCAAGCCGTTCACGCATTTCCGGATTTCCCTGAAGCTGTTCAGGCGCTGTGAAGTCGAATTCCTTAATATGTTTTCCTTCCTCAAGAATGTCATTAACAATCTTTTTAACGAGCGGGAGCGTTTTGTTAGCTTCCTGAGGAGTGAAATATCTTTTTATTTCTTCCATTATTGAAATGCTGTTCAGTATCTCTTCAAAAATTTGTATTGTTGAAACTGATATTAAGAAAAATTTTTGATTAGTCTAAATTAAGGAAAATTTACCGTGATTTATGATGTAATTATTGTAGGGGCTGGGCCAATAGGGCTTACATGCGGAATTGAAGCTAAAGAACTCGGAATGAGTTATCTCATAATAGAAAAAGGCTGCCTTGTAAATTCCATTTATCATTATCCGGTTAACATGACTTTTTTTTCCACTTCCGAAAAACTTGAGATAGGAGGTGTGCCTTTTATTTCTCACGGACAAAAACCAACGCGCTCAGAGGCTCTGGAATACTACCGCAGAGTTTCCGTACATCATAATCTTAACATACATTTGTATGAGTCTGTCGTAAATATCAGCGGTGAAGAGGGCGGTTTCAGGGTGGAAACTTCCAAAGGCGAATATAATTCAAAACTTATAATTCTCTCCACAGGCTTTTATGACATCCCGAACATGCTTGAGATTAAGGGGGAAGACCTGCCCAAGGTAAAACATTATTATGATGAACCACATCCCTATGCAGGAATGAAGGTGATTGTTATCGGCGGGGGGAACAGCGGTGTGGATGCTGCGCTTGAAACCTACAGACGAGGTGCGGAAGTCACGATGGTCATAAGGAAGTCGGAGCTGGATAAAGGAGTTAAATACTGGGTCAGGCCGGATATTGAAAACAGGATTAAGGAAGGTTCCATTAAGTGCTTCTTTAATTCCGAGATTTCTGAAATCAGAGAAGAGGAAGTTGATATCTACACCCCCGAAGGTCTTGTTACTATTGAAAATGATTTTGTGCTCGCCATGACCGGATATAAACCTGACTTTGATTTCCTCAGGAAGATCGGTATCAGCATTTCGGAAGATGAAGGCAAGATTCCTGATTATGATGTCTGCAACTATGAAACGAATATAAGAGGAGTTTTTCTTGCCGGGGTGGTGTGCGGCGGCATGAATACAGGAAAATGGTTTATCGAGAATTCCCGCTTTCATGCAAGAGATATTTTTAATTACATAAAAAGCAGGAAATCACTGAAAATCAGAAAGAAATAAGCGATTCTGACCTTACATCATTATTTTACGCAGATTGTATAAAATTCAACCCCCGGCAAATAGTTTACCGTTAAATTTAACAAGAACAAACAGGAAATATTTGAAATGAAGACGTACAGCTTTATAGCAGCTATGTTGATGATTATTTTTGCATTCCCGTCAGTTTCATCAGGGCAGATCTCTTTTGACTGGGATGGAGACGAGTTCCACTGGCATGGATTTGACAATCCCACAATCAGTCTCAGCTACGGATTAACAAAAAGTACATACAAGGGGCTGGGAAGATCGATTCAGGATCTGGGTAATGTTGAGTTAAAGCTTGGAACTGCATACCCCGGTGATAAAGATGAGCTGGTAAGCATAAACAGATGGTCAGGTGTATTTATTTCAAGAGCATCAGAGGAGTTTCATAAAAAGGCTGAAGCCGGTGTGATTGCTTTTGATATGTGGAGATTCGGTTTTTACAGAGAGAGCGGTTATGGCTATAATCTCGGGCAGGTTTCAATCATTCCCTATAAAGGCTCTTCTTTAACCTGGACGAGAGGAAATGCAGATACATTAACAACTCCGGCATCAGACAGACAGATTACGGATCTTTTTTATGATTCGTTCAGATTTGGTCAGAATACAGAAGCAGGTGTCAGTATAAGAGTTAATGATCTTGTTGAGGTTAGAGCATCTTATGACAGAGGTATGATTTTCCCGAGACATATGTTCTGGTACTGGGCAGGAAGCGCAATTATTGAAGAAGCTGCGCTTGGCCTGGCAGATTCATTTATTAAAAGAATTTACCGGAGTTCGCCCGCAGCCGCCCCTATTGTTGATTTTCTGCTGAAAAATGCAATCAGTATTGCTGCGTATGAATTAAGAAAAGACAAGATGAACTATCCTTTTGATACAGCAGCTCCCCTCATGACTGAGCAGTATAAACTGACATTGCAGTTTGTTTTTTAATAACGGTTGATTCCGGTTGATTGATGCAGAAAGGCTGTCCATTCAGGACGGCCTTTCCTGTTTTAAACGAAGAAGATCACGCAACAAACAGAAAGAAGTTAATGAATCATTATCACCTCCATCCTGTGCATCTTATAAATTAACCCGTCGCTTTTTCTTACCTTTGTTTTTGGCAATGAAATGTTTTTTGAGATTAAGGAGATTAATGAAAATCAGTTATTCCAAACCGGTATTCAGAGGTTCAGATAGTTGAATAATTTCAGACAGGAATATTTGATTGGTGCAACAAGTATCAGAT
>CAYPMQ010000076.1:0-12628 GCA_964411625.1 uncultured Ignavibacteriaceae bacterium | reverse complement strand
TTATTGAGGTTACTACCGATGAACTGAAAAATGCATTATAAGATTTTCAATTTGAAAGTGAGCCCATTATGGGGAATATTAATGGAATAGATGTATATAGTCTTGCAGGAACCGGCTCAGATCCTCAAAAAGATACAATGTCTCTTATTATACCAAAGGTGTAAGATATAGCACCGGATGTTTCACAAACTATTTTTGCTCAATCCCGTGATGACTGGGATGCAGAATTACTGCAGGTGCTTGAAGATATTTCCTCTTAACTGGATTTTACAATATAGTCATCAGCAATCAAAATAAAAAAAATCAAATATGAAAGGAGCTGAGATGCTCAGAACAATGCTCGCAACACTTTTATTAACAGGCTTAATTTTTGCTCAACAGACTCAGGTTGCAGTTGGTGCTTCAAACACATTATTTTCTTTCCCGGAGAACTGGAAGATAACCTACGATCCTGAAGCTGAGATGCATGAGGCCGTTAACAGCGACGGAACTGTAACTATTATTCTTCAGGAATTTCCCGCAACTTCAGATGAAATAGTTGCAGCTACAAGAGATGGTATTCTTGACACATATACCGATGTGGAATTTGATGAAGATAAAAAAGACAATCTAGGTGGATTTGACGTTACACTCATGTCTGCCATGGGCATTAATCCTGATACAGGAGGTGAGGTTCTCGTTATGGCTGCAATCTACACAATAGATGATTACACTTGCATTAATTTTATGTGTGAAATAAGCTCTGAACCCGAAGGAACAACCATGTCTGAAATCAAAGATATAGCCGGCAGCATTTCAAAAGCTTATTAACTTACTAAACGTTTTAGGAAGTGGAAGTTGTCCCTCCCCTTTTGTATCCTTAACGGATGCACTAAAGTAGTATCAACACAATAAGTAAAACATTCAAAAATAAATTAAAAATATCCCGCAGTTATTTAATAACGAATAATCAAAAATCAGAGGTCCTAAAAAATGTATAAAAAAATGAAATTTATTCTTGTAACGGCATTTTTACTTACTTGCACATTAACGGCACAAACAGAATATACACTTCTCTCAGAACAGGTCGCATTTACTATTCCTGACAACTGGCAGATAAACGTTGATCCGGAAAAACTCACAATTCAGGCAGTAAACGCTTCAGGATCCATAACAGTTACGATCTGGGAAATCCCGGCTGATTTTGAAAGCATTCTTCTCACTCATGGTGAAAGTATTGCCTTCGATTACGAGATTGCCGATTTTGGTGATTATAATATAACGGAAATCAGTGCGCTGACTGCTGCAATTTCCGACCTCAAAGGAATTAATAATACTGATTATCAGGAATACAGAATCATTTCTGTTATTTATTCTCTCGAAGAGTACCTTACAGTTACATTCAAAGCAGAGATTAGTTCAAATGCGACTGCAAAAGAGATTAAAGAAGCAGAAAAGATAGCTTATACAATCAAAAATCTCAAATAACGGACGGGAGCCCTGCTCCCGTTTTTATACCACTTCCCCGGGCAAATCAAAACGACAGCCTTACTATTTTGTATCTCAGGTACTCAAATTGAACAATGATCATTGCTTAAGTGTATATCAAAGTATATTGAAGAATTACTGAGAATTCCATTGTTAATTCTGCTGAAATTAAGCTTATTTTGGAAAAAGGAAATTATTTGCTAATGATTCATATAGTTACTATTTTCATTTTTAATTAATTAAGATTATGGGATTAAAATGAAAAGTCTGTTTTTTATTCTCATCATCTGTTCAATAAGTTTCTCACAGGTAGTCTATGTTGCAGCCTGAGCAAATTATTTTTCTGTTTCATCAACTGGCCTCGATAAATTTGCAGACAAATACAACACAACAAGGTCAAGTATTCTAACTAAGAAAATGGAAGGTGTCGGTTCTGTAACAGGCTGGTACATCAATGGAGGAATCGCCGTATTTCCGGTTTCTGTTGAATTAGGATATGCATCGTTTAAAGGAACGATGAAGTCGGAGACCGATCCTCTCAGAACCATCGGAGGAGGTACAGGGAGAGATATTGATATTAATATTCATAATTTCTGGTTTGGTACCGGATTAGCCATAGCATCAACCGATAAAATCGGACTTATTTTCCCGACATTTGAAGCAGATTTGATGACTATGGATTTTGAAACCCGAACTAATACAAGTTCTGGAAAAGGTGACGTCGGAATAATAGTTAATGCGGGTATAGGATTAAAAATTCTTATAGCTTTCTCAGGAGGCATCGGGTTGATGATCAATCCCGTCTATACATTTAATCTGCTTGATATTAATTTTGATGCACTGTACGATGAAACAAATACAGCTTATGATGAGTTCTCTGATCAGCCTTATGGTTCATTCGGAGGTTTCCAATTCAGAGCCGGTATAATGTTATATCTTACAGACTAACCATGATTATTTCTAAACGATTAAGAATTTCCCGACCGGAACAAAAACGTCCTGAACAACGACCGGGAAAAGCAATTTAGAATAAAAATACTATGATGATGGTCAAAACGTTAATCTTATAAATAGGCTTAATGTGAAAAAGAAATTGTGAATCAGGAATAAATATTAAATTGAACATCAGCTGCTCATTATATAAACATTCATAAACACTCTTGTTTTTTCCGGTCAGATCAATTTATCAGCACTTAAAAATCTTTTAAAGTTCTTGACTGTGCAGGAACAACCGGCATTAAAATTTAAAGATTTCAGCTATCGTGAAACATTTTCAGAAAAGCACATCAAGCCGGTTTCGAATTTAATTCTGTTTCTCTTAACTTAAATTCAGCTGCTACCGGTTTTTCAGCAGTTAGCCTGGCTTCAGTAAAACTGAGTGCGGTTTCCTCTCAGTGTGTTTGTTAAAATAGAAACCGCACGATCAGATTCTGAGATATATAAATTGAATTTACAAGCAAAGAAATATCATTCCTGCAAATATTCCTGAAATACTGCGGTCACAAACTAATACTCACTATTTGTCAGAAAAGAATTTTTACACCACCGGCAGGAAGAAATTTCCACTGCAGTATTTCATCTGGTCTTTTGGTCTTCTGATTCCATATAATTTGTTCTACATTTGCCGTGTTAAATAAGTTCTGAAAATCAATAAATGTAATGATAGCCCAGCTGCTGAATTCAACTTTATAGTCTGCCCTGAGGTCAATCCTCTGGTAGTCTTTAAATCTTGCTCCATTGTAAGAAGTATAATCAAACACAGACCGATTATATAAGCTTGATTTGACATTGTCAAAGGGAGTATAGGGCCGACCACCCATATAGCGATATTTCATACTGATTTCGAAATTATCGGAAAACTTATAACCGAGTATTGCTGTAAATACACTTCTGTAGTCAAATGTACTTGGTCTTTCAATCCCGTCAAGTGAGGTGGTTTTAATATCAGAGTATGAATAGTTAAGCATGCCATATAAATTTTTTGTCAGTTTTTTCTGAATAAAAACATCCACCCCTCTGGCATACCCTGAAGCACCGCTTCTGAGATATTCAAGTCCGTATGTATAATAATCGGCACCGGCATTTGAATAAGAAATCTGCGGGTTGTCTACAGAGTTTGCATAGTCTGAATAGTCTTTATTAAAAAATTCAACTGAAATTTTAATATCCTCTTCAGGGAAATACTCTGCACCAAAGATTATGTGATCACTTCTCATATAAGATAAATCTTTATTACGTGAATCTGTTAGAAGCCATAACAGAGGCGGTGCCTGATAGTATATTCCGTATGCTGCGTTGAGTTTCAGATTACCGAGTAACTGATAACTTCCTGAAATTCTTGGTGATAATTTTGTATTGTCATTGATATAGCCAAAATAATCAAGTCTTAATCCGGCAGAGATGCTAATTACATCAAATAGTTTCCTGGTGTATTGTAAATAAATATCCGACTTAGAAGTCTCAGCAGTACCTTCATAATTGATATCGTTTGTCATAATGCCAAATTCATTCAATCTTGAAGGAAAAATGAATTTATTGTTGTTTGAGATATATCTGGCACTGAAACCCAAATCAAGAACATCATCCACTGAAATCCTGTATGTAAGATCGCTTCGCAGATGAAGATCCCGGTCAATTGATTGGTTGCTAAAAGTCATCCTGCCTAATGAATCCGAGAATATATCTTTCTTAAAAATACTTCCACTAAGGGAGCTTTCAAGGAAAACATCAGCTGAAACCAGCCATCTGTGTGAGATGCCTATAACACCCTGCCAGCCGGTATATTTAGTATTTTCAATTACCGGGCTTTCTTCGTTTTCATAATTCTTAAAGTTAATGTCATCTATACCGCCGAGCCCGAGAAGGCTGAGTTTATGATTTTTGTTAATCTCGTACGTTGCTTTCAGGTTATAGTTGGAATAATTTGGCACTGCCGTCAGTCCCGTTGAAGAAAGTATCAAATCCAGATAACTCTTTCTGGCACTGAATAGAAATGAACTTTTCTCAGCCTGAATTGGGCCCTCAAGTACAAAGCCTGCACCTGCAACTCCAAGATCAAATTTTCCTGTGAGCTTCTTTTTGTCACCGTCACGGTATCTTATATCTGTGATTGATGATAATTTATCTCCATATTTAACGGGAAAACCTCCCGCACTGAAATGAAGATCATCAAGGAAGTCAACATTAACCATCCCGATCGGGCCACCTGAGGCGGCCTGGGTTCCGAAATGATTAAGATTAGGCACCTCAATACCATCAATCATCACAAAGTTTTCAAAAGGACTGCCACCTCTTACTATCAGGTCATTTCTGGAATCGGAAGCAGTTGTTACCCCCGGAAGACTCTGTATCATTCTGAAAAGATCCTCTGCGGCACCCGGAGCTCTTCTGATCTCCTCCTGATTGAGGGTATTTATGCTGACTTTGTATTCGTCGGGATTATTAAATAGTCGGTCAGCAGTTACAGATACCTCCTCCAGCTCATAACTGGATAGTGTCATCTGGACAATTATTTTACTGCTTTGAATACTGTTGACTAAAACATCAGTTTTGTAAGCCGTTTTATAATATGGTGCTGAAATTCTTAAAAAGTAAGTACCCGGTGATAACTCTCTGATTACAAAAAATCCGTCTTTATCTGATACAGCATTATAGGGGGTATTAAGAACCTCTACCAATGCACCTTCAATCACCTGTTTCGTTTTTCCATCAATGACCTGTCCTTCAATAATCCCCGATGAATTACCCGCAAGAGCTGATGAAATGAAGAACAGATAAATAACCGTTTCAATCATAAATTTTTTCATATTTTTACCATCTTTGCTATTATTAAGTGAGTGTCTAAGTCAGAACTTAGTTTAGTTAGATTATCAATGAAATTGCTTCATTCAGTAGTGATAATCTCATTTCCTCCGGAAATTGAATCATTCTTTTTTTAAGATAAAGTGATGCGAGTCCATGAACAGAGCCCCACAAAAACAAGGCAATTGAATGAGGTGAACCTTGCTTGAAATATCCGGATTTAATGCAGTCTTCCACATTACTGAGCAGAAGTTCATAAGTTTTTCTGGCGGGCGGTTGATTCTCACCATCACATTCAACCGGTTTCATTGGTATTGTTGATATGAACATAAGATCATAATACTCAGGATTTTCGAGAGCAAATTTTACGTATGCCACACCATGTGCTTTTAATCTCTCAACGGGGTCTTCAATTTTCTGAGATTGAAGCTGATAGCGGTAAAATTCTTCGAAGGCATCCTTATACAATTGAAAGAAGATTTCATCTTTATCTTTAAAGTACAAGTATATGGTAGTGGGGCTGTACTCTATATTATCTGCTATTTTCCGGATGGTGACATTTTCATAACCATCTCTGATAAATAGTTTACGGGCAGATAATAAGATCTTTGCCCGCATTTCCTCTTTTTCTCTCTTTTTTCTTTCAGAAATACCCATATTTTCCTCAATTATCAAAATACACATTGCTAATATAATTAACACTGTTAAGTTTACCAACCTGTTTATGTATTTTTCTAACTTTAGAAAATTTTATTTGCCTTGGGGAACAAAAAGATTAAATTACAGTACCATATCTATAACTATTAAATTATCTATTAATCAAAAAAAGAGGCAAAAATGAGATCTCATGAGATCGATTATAAGATCATCGGTGACGATTTACAGCTCGTTGAAATTGAGCTGGATCCGGGTGAAACCGTCATTGCAGAAGCAGGTGCAATGCTTTATATTGAAGACGGAATCCAGTTTGAATCAAAAATGGGCGACGGTACCGATACGGGCGGATTTTTTGGAAAACTTGTTTCAGCAGGAAAAAGGGCGTTAACAGGGGAATCGATCTTCTTAACTCATTTCACTAACCGAGGATCGGGTAAAAAGAAAGTTGCTTTTGCCTCTGATGTTCCAGGTAAAATAGTTCCGATAGATCTGAATCAGTATGGCGGTAGACTCCTTTGCCAGAGTGATTCTTTCCTTTGTGCCGCAATGGGTACAAAAATTAATATAGCTTTTACCCAGAAATTTGGTGCAGGATTTTTCGGCGGCACAGGTTTTATTCTTCAGAAACTTGAAGGTGACGGGAAAGCCTTTATAAACTGCGGAGGCTGTATCATTAAAAAAGAACTGAATCACGAAACACTAAGAATTGATACCGGTTGTATTGTTGCTTTCACCGAAGGAATTGATTACTCAATTGAAAGAGCAGGAAATCTCAAGAGCATGTTCTTTGGCGGTGAAGGACTCTTCCTCGCCACACTCAGAGGTTCAGGCACCGTTTATCTTCAAAGTCTCCCATTTGCCAGACTTGCAAATAAGATTATCGCACGCATTCCATCAAGCTGATAATTAAGTCATTATATTTTTAACAACCTTAAACGAAATTTTCAGAGGTAAAAATGAGATCTCACGAGATCGATTATAAAATAATTGGTGATGACCTTCAGCTTGTGGAAGTGGAACTTGATCCCGGGGAAACCGTTGTTGCGGAAGCAGGTTCAATGTGCTACATGGGAGAAGGTATCCAGTTCGAAACTAAACTGGGTGATGGTTCTGAACCTGATCAGGGTTTGTTCGGAAAACTTCTTTCGGCAGGAAAAAGAATCCTTACCGGAGAAAGTATTTTTCTGACTCACTTTACAAACCGCGGTAATAAAAAATATTCTGTTTCTTTTTCAAGTGAGACACCGGGTAAAATCATACCAATAAATCTGCCTGATTTTGGCGGCCGTCTACTCTGCGCCAGCGATTCATTCCTTTGCGCGGCAATGGGAACAAAAATATCAATTGCCTTCACTCAGAAATTCGGTGCCGGAATTTTTGGCGGTGCCGGCTTTATACTTCAGAAACTTGAAGGCGACGGCAAGGTATTTATTACTTCAGGAGGCACATTCACTAAAATTAATCTGAATAATGAAGTACTCAGAATTGATACGGGCTGTATTGTGGCTTTTACTGAGGGACTGGATTATTCAATAGAAAGAGCCGGTAACCTGAAAAGCATGTTCTTTGGCGGCGAAGGCCTGTTTCTGGCGACTCTGAGAGGAACAGGCACAGTATATCTTCAGAGTCTGCCCTTCAGCAGACTGGCAGATAAAGTTATTGCAATGATTCCGCCCAAGTCATCAACTTCATTTGATTCATCGGATTCAAGTTCATCCTATTAGTTCTGTTAAATTCACCTTTTATGAGGGGACTGTACCGTCCCCTTTTTTATCAAAACCAAAATGACTTTACTGCAGATGATCTTTATACAAAAAACAACTGAATCAGACGGATTTAAACTTACAAGTCTTTCTTCGGGAACCGGAATTCCTTTATTTGTGGTAGGCAGCTCTTTATTTTATTCCCGCGCTTTTAAAGCTGACCTTACAGAGAACTTCAGGATGATTTTTGCCGATCACCGTGGTTTCACAAAGAATCCATATAACGACAATGATGTATCACGTTACTCAATGGATATCCTTCTGGATGATATTGAGAAAGTCAGAAAAACTGAAGGCGTTGAAAAATTCATTATTCTTGGTCACTCCGGTCATGCATTTATGGCTCTTGAGTATGCTAAAAAATTTCCTGATAATATACACGGTGTTGTTATGACAGGAGTTTCCCCTGACTACAGTAACACTCTAATCATCTTAATTGTGAGGATTTTTTTGAAAAGGAAGCCAGTGAGAAACGAAAAGAGATTTACGGAACTATGATGTCGGGACTTATAGAAAAAATCAGCGCCGAACCTGAAAAAAGATTTCTTCATTTCTGTCTCTGCTCCGGAGCGAAAACCTGGTTTGATCCTGTTTATGATGCATCCTGGTTATGGGAGGGCGTTGATACGAACATGGAAATGATAGATTATGTATGGGGAGTTCTTTTCAGGGATATTAACATTACAAAAGGTCTGGATAAACTTATTAAACCTGTTTTTTTATCAACCGGAAAGTATGATTTTGTAACGGGCCCCCCGGATAGCTGGGAAAAATATAAACATTATTTCAGAAATCTGACATTCAAAGTTTACGAAAAAAGCTGCCACTACCCCATGATTGACGAAAGCGAAGAATTTAATAAAGATCTTATAAACTGGGCTTCCGGACTTAAATAAAAAAGTACAATACTGTTATGCTGTATAACGTGATTACGATTAATCTTATAAACCGGGCTTCCGGACTTAAATAAAAAGTAAAAATGGGCGGTGAAACCGCCCCTTGTCAGAATAAGCCTTCTGTTGAGAGATAACGTTCACCGGTGTCATAACAAAATGTAAGCACACGGGCTCTTTCATCCATTTCAGGTAGTTTTTTGGCAACTGCGGCCAGGGATGCTCCGCTTGAAATACCAATGAACATACCTTCAGATCTGGCTGCTCTTTGAGCATATTCATAAGCTTCTTCCTTACTGACCTGAATAACACCGTCAAGAATGTCAGTATTGAGGTTCTTCGGTATAAATCCTGCTCCTATACCCTGAATGGGGTGAGGACCCGGCGTTCCTCCTGAAATCACCGGTGAGAGAGCCGGCTCAACTGCGAATACTTTAATCGCAGGGAATTTTTGCTTCAGTATTTCTGCAACGCCTGTAATATGTCCTCCTGTTCCCACTCCTGTGATGAGATAATCAAGACCATCCGGAAAGTCATTCAGAATCTCATTTGCAGTTGTATTTCTGTGTATTTTCGGATTGGCACCATTCTCAAACTGCTGGGGCATCCATGAATTCGGGATCTCTTCCAGAAGTTCTTTTGCTCTGGCCATTGCTCCCGGCATTCCCTTTTCTCTGGGGGTTAGTTCAAACTGAGCACCATAAACAGACATTATTTTTCTTCTCTCAACTGACATTGATTCAGGCATGACAAGTACGAGTTTATAACCTTTTACTGCAGCTACCATTGCCAGGCCAATACCGGTATTACCCGAAGTTGGTTCAATAATAATTGTTTCAGGCGTAATAATACCTTTCTGCTCTGCATCCTCAATCATGGCAAGTGCAATTCTGTCTTTAATACTGCCGCCCGGATTTGCTCTTTCAAGCTTTATATAAACTTCTATATCTTTATCAAACAGCCTGTTAATACGTACGTGCGGGGTATTCCCGATCGTTGCAAGAATATTATCATATTTCATATTATTTTCCTTTATATACTAAAATCTATAACATTACTCATATCAGTATTACTTCTTACACGTACCTCGCTCTTGTGATATACTACTGAGCCTGAAGGTACTGATTCTGTCAGCCAGACATTACCACCTATAATACTGTTTTTACCAATGACGGTTTTCCCGCCAAGAATGACAGCCTGTGCATAAATCACAACATCATCTTCAATTGTGGGATGTCTTTTTTTCTGAGCAAGATTTTTCTCGACACTAAGTGCTCCGAGTGTAACACCCTGATAAATCTTTACATTTTTACCAATTTCCGTTGTTTCTCCGATTACAATGCCCGTGCCGTGATCAATGCAGAACGATTCACCGATAACCGCGCCCGGGTGAATATCAATACCGGTTTTTGCATGAGCATATTCTGAAAGGATTCTGGGAAGAATAGGCACATGAAGTTTATAAAATTCATGTGCAATCCTGTATACCGTGATAGCAAAGAATCCGGGGTAAGCAAGTATTACCTCTTCCCTGCTTTCCGCAGCAGGGTCACCCATGTATATTGCCTCAGCATCTTTGATCAGATTTTCGAATACAACCGGGAGTGAGAGTGTGAAATCTCTCGAAATATCGTCGGGATCAATTTCAGGATAACTTTGTCTGAGTGAGATCAGAATATTTTTAAGATCCCTCTCAAGAAGGTAAATTTTTCCGTTGATTTCATCTGAGGTATAGTACTTTCTGTCAGAAAACTGCGGAAAAAGAACCCTGAGCAGTTCATTAAGGTACTTCTCACTTTCACTTTTAAGCGGAAGCATGCATGAATTATCAAGATGCCTTGCTATAAGTACCTCAGCAAAATCTCTTAGTATTTCGGTGTCGCTTTTGTAAATCTTTTCCATAGAAATATATTTGTATATACAATAATAAGTTCAAAGTGAGTAAAAAAGTTCAAATACGGTGGATCAGACGGCTCTGAGGCTGTAAATATTCGTGGGGGGTACTATTTTATCAACAATTTCTTCATTGTGGGATATAAGGAACACCGATGCACCATTTTTCAGTTTTGCAGAAATTAAAGCAGCCACCAGGTTGACTGAATTAAAATCAAGCGAACTGAAGGGTTCATCAAGTATGTAAAGGTCAGCCTGAGCAGCAAAAGCCCTTATGAGATTCAGGCGCTGTTTCTGTCCGCCGCTTAGCTGTTTGATTTTTTTATTCCGGAGCCGCTCCAGATCATTGTTATTGAATAAAAGGCTGAATAATTCATCCGGCAGTTTATCTGATTTTATACCATCAAGAGCTTCACTGAAGTAAGCGTTCTGGTTAAGACTTTCATCTGCATTCTGAAAAACCATAACAGCTTTCTTTCCCCATACGAGATTCTTCCATTTATGTATTTTATCGTTATTACTGAATGATGCGCCTGAGAGGGTAAATTTAAATGATTCTGCTTTAATGAATCCTGTGATTATTTTTGCAACCGTTGTTTTACCTGTACCTGACGGAGCTTTAAGGAAGACTATTTCACCTCTGTTAATAATCAGATCAGCTTTCCTTTCATCCTTACTGATTAAGAGATTTCTTCCCCAAACCTTAAAATTACCCTTAAATCTCAGAATCTCCTCCCCTGTGCTCATACCCTGGTATTCAAGCTGTTCCAACCATTTAAGATATTCATGCTCCCGGAAAGTAGAATACTCTATTCCGGTAAAATTTCTTTTCAGTTCAAAAAAGAGGGTTTCGGAGTTGTTAAGCCCAATTTTTTTATTCAGAAAACTGATAATTGAATAATCATGAGTTATTACAACGGCTGTAAATTTTTTCCTGCGGTAGAGCATGTACAATAGTTCTATAAACCTGTTTCTGAGCTGATTATCGAGACTGCCTGTAGGCTCATCAAATATAAACAGGCCATTCGTCTCCCGTGGATCATTAATATATCTGACGATTTTCTTGAATGCCATTACAAGCAGGATTCTTTGTTTTTCACCTCCCGAGGGGCGGTAGGTTTTTGGATAAACGGCACCGATTTTTTCACTGAACTGAGAGTTGCTCCATCCCGGGAAGAGATGATTAATGATTTCGGCCTCGTTCAATGCAGCATTAAGATCTCCCTCATTCATCTGTGCAGTAAGTGTTTTCAGCGGATTAAGATGAGTTGAAGGTTCCTGAAAAACATAAAATCCGTTTTTCCTGTAGTCAGTGCATTCACGGGATACTTTGTATTCATCATATTTTTTGCTGCTGATTGTAATCTTAAGATTTGGTGCATCCCCTATGCCGAATATAATCTTTGACAAAAGGGATTTACCGATCCCGGATTCTCCGAAAACGAAGTTTATTTTCTCTTTCTCATAACCGAAGTCATTAACCGATAATATCTCATGATCATGTTTCATTACGGTAATATCATACTTCATTGCTTTTATAGCAGCTCCCTTCTTTCAATAAGGTGATTTGATATTTTATAAAAACAAAGCAATGTGAATGAAATCAGGAATGCAACAGTAACACCAAGGAGATGCGTGGTCAGGATTTCCGAGATGTACAGAGGATTTGTGATTATCCCACCGAGCGCCAGGATATCCTGCTTACTGTCCATTGTGGCAAGCAGACTTCCCAGAGAAGTATTAAGATCCACAAGATTAACATCAGCACTTAGCCCTACAGATAAAATAAAATCAGCACTTGTCTGAAGAAAAACTGAAAGACCATAAAGAGAAACAAATTTATTTATTACATGGGGGGCACTGTTTTGAATGAGTATATCAATTGTGATAATTCTTAGAACGTTAATCCCCAGCACCCGGTTTGCATCAAAAAAATCGGTCTCTCTGTATTTTGATACCCGCTCTTCAGTCAGTTCCGAAATCTCAGGCATGAAGAATATGGAAACAAATACTGCTGTGAGGATGAGCTCTGTAAACTGACTTTCTATAATGCCTGAGTTTCTCAGCAGCAGAATGGCGAGGTACGAGAACAATACACCTAAAATCTGCGGCACCGATTTAACCGAATCAGTTACAGACCGAAGCAGGTGGTAT
>CAYPMQ010000075.1:0-12729 GCA_964411625.1 uncultured Ignavibacteriaceae bacterium | reverse complement strand
CAAAAGCGGAAATATCAGGGCGGGCTTTAAGATTTCCGAAGGAAAGCTTTCTGCATCTTCCTGGCTCGCCCCCTGACGGCAATTATTTTTTCACCGGAGAAACACTTTATGTCACATATAAATTATGAATTTAAAGCCTCTGTTAAAAACTTATCCGAGCCCGAGAAAAAGTTATCAAAGTTGAATCCCTTATTTATAGGAACCGATTTTCAGACAGACACCTATTTCAATGTTACAACGGGGAGATTGAAGCTAAGAGAGGGTAATATTGAAAACTCATTAATTTACTATGAGCGTGAAAATCTTAAAGATGCCAAAAGCTCTGAGGTTTTGCTGTATAAACATAATCCCGATCCGGTTCTTAAGGAAATCCTGATCAAGGTGCACGGCATCAAAGCAGTGGTTAAAAAATCAAGAAAAATCTATTTTATCGAAAATGTTAAATTCCATTTTGATAATGTTGAGGGCTTAGGCCAGTTTATAGAAGTGGAGGCAATTGACTTACAAGGGGATGTGGGAGCAGAAAAACTTAAAGAACAATGTGATTATTTTGCGGGGTTTTTCGGTATAACTGCCGAAGATTATATCAGTCATTCTTATTGTGACATGTTATTATAACATTTTTAGAAAATGTTTTGGTATATGATTGACTGTCATTACAATATTTAATCTGTGGTAAATTTTTTAATTTTCTAATGAATACTTTTTATCACACTTCACTAAGTATTGCTTCCGTAATTATCTGGTCTGTTTAATTCCCCGAACAAAAACCTTATTTTCTGAAAGCATAAGTGAAGTTCTATGTTAAACGAATTCAGAAATTGATTCCCCCCTTAATTTCGGACAATTACTCCACCCTTCAGATTACCAGACTTTTTTTTACAGCGTCAGATGAACATCTTTGCAGTACATCAGAAATTTTTTCGTGTGAATACCGTGTTAAAGATTCAAGCGGAAAATATAAATGGTTCAGAACCAAGGGACAAGTTGAATCAAGGGAGAATGGTAAAACAATAATCAACGGAGTGATGCATGATATTACTTCGGAAAAAATGAAGGAAATTGAACTCCCGGATGCACGTGCACAATTCAATCTCATTGCTAAAACACCTCTGACGGGAGAATTTTTATATATAAACAGGAAATTGTGTTCGTATCTGAGTCATATACAATACCACCGGGATGCCAAAGTGAAGAGGAGGTTAGAAGATATTCCATAAAAATTTTTGAATTGATACATCCGCATGACCGGGGGATCTTTAATGAGATTTTTTTAGCAATTCAGAGAAAAGAGCCTTCTTTATCAGTATCGTGTAAGATGTAAAAGCAGAATTTATATCCGGCGTGAGGATCATGCTAACTTTTTTTATGATGAAAACGGCAATTATATCAGATCAATAATTGTGGCAAGAGATGTTACATTCAGAGTTGAGGCAACGGCCAAACCTGAAGCCGCCCTCAGCAAAGCTGAAGAGCTTGCAAAACTTAAAACCAGCCTTCTTAATTATATGAGTCATGAGCTCTGCACACCGCTGATCGGTATTTGGGGATATGCTTAGATTATGGCAGAAGAAGCTACAAGCAAGAATGAACGGGTTAGGGACCACAGAATATTCCAGGAGGCAGAAGATTAATAAGAACTATAAATATGATCCTTGAATATTCCGGAATGGAATCTGAGACTTATAAAGTGAATTCTCAAATGGTCAATCTGAGAGAGCTGTTTTCAAAACTTAATGACATATTTTCACCCGCAGCAGTTAGAAAGAAACTAAAACTTGAAATAAGTATTAACGAAACGATCAATGAAATAAAATCAAATAAGGTACTCCTGGAAAATATCTTCATGAATCTTGTTGATAATGCTATCAAATTTACAAGTACCGGTTGATTATTTGTTTCTGTTGAAGCTGCTGATGAAAGTGCTTTAACGCGCGGAATAGTAGTTAAAGTTACGGATAAGGGAATCGGAACAGACGAGGGAAATTTTGAGCTGATTTTCGATGAATTCAGACGGGTGAGCGAACGACTTGACCGTCATTTTGAGGGTTCGGGGCTTGGGATGAACCTCACGAAGAAATGGATAGAAAAACCGGGTGGATCTATTGTACCGGATAGCAAAATAAACAGTGGTACATCTGTAACAGTTCTCCTTCAGGTAAATATCTGAAACGTAAACCGGTCCGGATTGAAATCAGAATTTCCTGAAGCTGAGAGAAAATTCAGTACCTGATTCATCTGAAGAGACCAACTCTATTTCTCCTCCTATCTTCTCCATATATTTCCTTACAATTTTCAGACCCAGGCCCATACCTGTATCTTTGGTTGTGAAATCCGCTAAAAAAATCTTATTCCTGAACTCATCCTTTATACCCTGTCCGTTATCTCTTATATTAAGAATAATATGATCATCCTTTTCAGAAATTTTGAAGGTAATAACAGTGGATGATGCCTGGATGGCATTTCTGACGAGATTAATTATCACCCGTCTCAGATTGGATTCATCTGCCGGGACCACAAATTCAACATTTTCTTCAAATATTATCGTCTGATTCTGCTCTATGTACAGAGTCTGTATTTCACGGAGAACTGATGTAAGATTTACAGGTTTTACGTCAATTGAGGGCATTTTGGCAAATCTTGAAAATTCTGATGCTATCTGATTCAGGGTTTCTATCTGACTCAGTACCGTGACCATAATTTTGTTGAAGACACTGTCGAATTTCTCCGGTTTATTGTGGTATGCGGAAAGAAGATGCTGTATGCTTAGTTTTATTGGTGTGAGAGGATTTTTTATTTCATGAGCAACCTGACGAGCAATCTCTTTCCACGCGGTTTCTCTTTCAAGCGATGCGATCTCTTCCTGATTTTTTCTTATCTCGAGAGTCATCTTATTAAAACCTGTGATCAGTTCGCCGATCTCGCTCTTGTCATTTTCATTGATCTTATAGTCAAGATCACCGTGAGCAATGCTTTTTGTTGCCGATGTAAGAGTTCGTATGGGTTTGTAAATACTGTTTGCAATAAAGGTGCTAACCATAAAAATCAACATGACGGCAAATGAATAGATCCCAAAAAGAAATACGTCAAATTCAAGAGAAGAAAAGACAGATCCTTTCCTGAAGCTCGTATCATCTGTTGAAAGGACGAGGTTTTCACCCCTGAACTTTATCTGTCTGTAATACTTATAGTAATTGTAGTTCTCAATCCGCGCTTCTGTAAAATACTCCGGATTTTTTGAGTCAATCTGATGATAAGCATTATAATTTATTAGTTTGCCATGGAGCCCTGAGAGATTAAATGAACTTCTGCTTGAATAGTATATCTCCCTTCCTTTGAAGATTATGAAATCCGAATCAGTTGAGATTTTAACATTTTCAAAAACTTCTTCAGGATCCTGATAAAGTCGGGAGAAATACTCAAGGCTTTTTTCTATAGTGCTGAGCTTCTGAACTAAACGGGTTTTAATAAATTCCTTTTCTTTATCAAGCACTTCAGATCTGTTAAAAATTGCCAGTGCCAGAATAGGCAGAATCGAAATAACGAGCAATGCCCCCAAAAGCCTGAATCGGAATGAGTAAAGGGGGCGTATATCTTTTCTGAGCCGGATAATAAGAATTGTTACATAGATTACTGTAATAAATAAAAAATGTATAATGAATAGTTTAAAGAAATTGAAGTAACTCCATTCAAAAGCTTTATTTTTTGTAGTGGTAACAATAATGCAGGGTTTTCCACCCCTCAATGAGAGAGAAGCAAACAGGGTTATATTTTCTCCGCCGCGTGTCAGGGAAACCCAGTTTTCAGAGACCCCGTCACCAAGCGCATTGAAAACAGTATTGAGTTCATTTTCATCAGGACTGAATTTCCCCTGATAATTAATTACAGTATCTTCAAAAATAAAAAATATGTCGGGACTGAAGGCATCATTATCCTCCAGAACATTTTTCCCGGCAAATATTTCAGGTATATAATCAGAGCTCTTGTTATAATAATCAAGAGTTGCTGCAACATTCACATAACCTACAATCCTCCCCCTGTCCTCAACTGCCGAGGTTACAGAAAGATGAACTGCAGATCCGTTTTTATCAGTTACGGTTTTGACGCTGCCAAAAGAATCAAACACGGGAGCGGCAGTGAGAACGGAGTAATAGTCAGGATTACCCGTGAAGAATTCCCCGGCCTTGATTTTATTTTTATCATAGAGAGTAATTGCACAGGAAACACTCTCGCCGAAAAGCAGACTGTTTGACCATAGAATGAATGCCTCCTGATCTGATATGTTTTTATTCTGAATGGCAAATTTTACTTTATTATCAGAGGCTGTTTCAGATGCAGCCTGCTGGAGAAGAAAGCTTAAATATCCTTCATTTATTCTGCTGAGATTATATGTTGTTTTCTTCAGCGATTCTTTTTCAAGGTCAGTGTTGAAGTAATTAAGCACCGAGATGCCGAACACGGAAGAAAATACGGGCAGGACCAGAAAGTAACTTATGTTAAGTGAACCCAGCTTACGATAGATTATTTCGATGGCTGCGGCAAGTAAAATAAATGAAAGATGCTGCCAGACGTTTATAAGTGGATTATTCTGAAGGAAATAGAAAACAAGGGAAAGACTTAAAATAACCGGAAAAAGGAAAATTATTCTTCTTTTTCTTTCTGTATTATACGCTCCGGATATCTGATACAGCAGCTTAAATAATCCCGAGACAAGGAGGAAAGTTGCCACACTAAATAGGATCAGATTAATGTTCATGAAAATTATTTCTTTACCCGGAACGATATCTGTTCCGCCGAAATAATTCAGAGATGAGTCAAAGATCACGCTTCTCAAAGCTGCTGCATAACCCCTGACGATAAAATTAATCAGAAGAACCGAGATAAAACCGATGATCATTTTCAGCAGCAGACTATATCCGGCAACATTCTCCTTAATTTTGCCTATGTATTTCGTAATGATTATTGATGAAAAAAAGATTGCTAGTACGGATAATGAAAGTTCGAGCGGAGATTTAAAAGCCCCGCTGAATAATTTGGAAGAAAATACGGAGGGATCATTAATCCATCCGGAGATAAATTTCTGCGGCAGTTCAAAAATCATCAGCGTATATCTGAAGCCGAGTATTATCAGCAGATAAATCAGCGTTCTTAAATGAAGCGACTTCAGTTTCTTTGTTTCGCCAAGTATTCCGGCCGCAAAGAGCAGAGCAGCGAAAATGGTAAAAAATGCCTGAACGGCAGAAATACGTTCATTAATTGATTTCAGTTCATTTTTCAGCAGTGGTTTATCAATTGTTACCAGCCCGATCTTTTCGCCCCGATTATTCAGAAGTTCAAACGAAGCTTTCCTTCCGTCTTTTGTCTTGGATTTGTAAGGCAGATAATCAATTTCTGCGTCAGTTTGAAGAAGTATGCCAAGTTCTTCTCTGAGACCAGCAAAAGAACTGTAAGACTCATTGATTTTATATTCTTTTTCAAGAATATTAAAGGCGATTATTGATGAACCGGGTTTGTTGTTTACAGAGTCAGCAATCAGTACGAGTGCTGTGAACAGATCAGATATTTCAAAGAAAGTTTTGCCGGGAGGATGTTTTTTCAGAATATTGCTAATTTCCTCGGTGCTGAAATAACTGTTGTTCCACTCAACGGGTGCGCTGCCTGAGGTCAGAATGTAAAGGAAATCAGTTCCGGCTGAAATATCTTCATTACCTGAGGCCGTATTTTGAGGCTCAGAATTCAGCTGTTCTATTTTTTCATTTGTCTGTTTTTCCAGTTTATTCTGAAGTCTCTCAAAGTATGCCCGGGCTTCTTTAATTTTCCAATCCAGCTCTTCTTCAACCGTATCTTTCCAACCCGCGATAGCCGAATCAACAAGAACCGGTTCTGCTATACCGGTTAGAATCACAACCAGCACTGATAATGTTCCCCATGCAAACAGGGATAGTTTACGCAAGTAAAAAGGTAAAAGTTTATTAAAGTTCATTTAATTGAGAACTGAAGTATGGTCCAGTTTGATTTTTCGATTCCGAGGGAAATGAATACCTGCGAGTAATCTTTCCGGGTCTGATTTTCGTACAAAAGTGTTCCTATAGCGAAAGGACTATCACCTGCTTTAATATTATCAAATCGGAATGAAACCGGTTTATGGGTGTGGAAGTATTCCTGCAGGATGTAATAAGACTGGTTAACTGAGTAATAGCCGCTTTTTCCTGAGGAAAGATTAATGAAAGTCTTATCTGAAATATACTCTGAAAACTGTGAGATATCGCCGCTAAGTATTCCCTTTTGTATTTTTTCAAAGACAACGGAGTAGTCAGGCGTTTTCGGAAATTTGATTTTACCCTGCCCGTTAAAATTCTGGGCATTTAAATCGCAGACTGAAAAAGAAATCAAAACAAAACAAACAAACAAATAAAACAATTTTTTCATGGTACAAAGATAACGTAAAAAAGAGAGAGGGGAAACCTCTCTCTTTATTTTATGCCGGATACTTTACGATCCTGCTCTTTCCTGAGCGGTTTCAGATCAACATTCCCTTCTGCAGTCTGATAAGCCCAGTCAAAAATTATTCTGTCTCTTGAAACTGATCTTACTCTGATTTTGGCGAAATGGTTATCCCATGTCCAGATCACATAAGTGTTGCCTGCGTATACTTTTACCGTTTTATCAGCATCCCAGCCCGATTCAGGGGCAAAGGGGATTTCTTTGAGGTCTCTGGTATAACCCATGTCCTGTATATCGGTATCATTCCATACAGTCAGGTAAAGCTGACCATTATAAGATTCAAGAAAGAAATCTGCGGCCTGGTCATCAAAAGCAACCACTGAGAACGATGAGAAATCATATCCTGATGAATTTGGATTAATGTTTGCATCAAAAACAGTTTTATTGAAGCCTTCAGGTCTCGGTGTTATATAGATATCTTCATGGCTCAGATCACTTTCATTGCCATTATAATCATAAGCGGTAACCGCATAATAATAAGTCACGCCATTTGTAACTCCATAATCAAGAAATGTATTTGATTTAGTTGAGCCAATCAGTTCATATCTGCCGTAATAGGAAGATGCGCTGTAAACATTATATCCGGCCACATCATTTTCATAATTGAAGTTCCAGTATATGAGCACTTCACGGTCACCATTCTGAACCCCGACTCCCACAGGTTCAGCCGGGGGAGTATTATCATAATAAACAGGATCGAGAAAAAAATCTCCTCTGACTCTGCAGCCTGAAAATAAGGTAAGTCCCATCAGAAGTAACAAAGATGTCATCATCAGCTTTTTCATTTTAGTATTCTCCATATTGTTCTGAATCAACTGAATCAACAACCATGCCAGAAAAGTAACAGCAAACATGTTTGAAAAAATCCTTTTGGCATTTATATGCTAAAGTATTGTTATTGAAAATACTTAAAGATATTTCAGCGCTTTTATTAATTAAACAGGGGTTAATCGGGAGGCTTATAAAAATTGCCCGGTAGAACAGAGGTTGTACAAACCTAAACGGAGATTGTACATAAAAATAGACACTCCGGAATAAGCGAAGTATGAAATATGATCAGATAATCAGTAAAATTTATGCAGGGATCAGAAAAGAAAAGCAGAAGGCTCAACTGAAAAGCCAGCCCTCTGCAGTGAATTAATTATATTTTATCAAAAACATCATTAAAGTAAATCTGACCTTTATTTATTACAGCTCTGGCACAGCCCTTGTAGTTTGTGCCGTTAAACGGGGTGTTGAATGATTTACTCTTCATTTTTGATGTATCAAACTGCCATTCACTCTCAAGGTCAAGAATAGTGATGTTGGCCGGAGAGCCTTCCTTTATTGCCGGTATTTCGAGTCCCAGGATTTTTCTTGGGTTGAGAGCCAGTTTTTCGACTATCTGCTCAAGGGAGAGGATTTTGTTATGATAGAGCTCCGTAAGTGCAATCCCCACCTGCGTCTCTAATACGAGTATTCCATTGGGTGCATATTCAAACTCCATCTCTTTCTCTTCAAGAGTATGAGGGGCATGATCACTTGCTATGCAGTCAATAGTACCATCTCTAAGTCCTTCAACCGCTGCAGCAACATCATCAGCCGTTCTTAGCGGTGGATTCATTTTGTAGTTTGTATCATAACCGGCAAGCATATCATCGGTTAAAGTAAAATGATGGGGCGTTACTTCAGCAGTTACTTTTATTCCTTTTGCTTTTCCCTGACGTACAAGATCAATAGCATTTTTTGTTGAAATATGGGCTATATGAACTTTTGCTCCTGTATACTCTGCCATCATAATATCCCGTGCAACAATAAGCTCCTCTGCAATAGGCGGAACAGAAGATAGTCCGAATATCGTAGAGTTGAATCCTTCATTCATGGCCCCTCCGGCAAGTGACTCGTCCTCACAATGTTCGATTACCGGTTTATCAAACATATTGGCATATTCCATCACTCTTCTGAGAATGGCAGCGGTTTTTATTGCAACCCCGTCATCAGAAAATGCTACCGCACCTGCTTCGGTAAGCTCGGCAATAGGTGAAAGCGTTTCACCTTTTCTCTGAAGAGTTGCAGCTGCAACAGGATAAACATCAACAAGATGTTTTTCTGCCTTCATTTTGATATAGTGAACAGTTTCAGAAGAGTCAATTGCAGGTGTGGTATTGGGCATGCAAGCAACACCTGTAAAGCCGCCTTTTGCTGCAGAATTACATCCGGTAATGACAGTCTCTTTATCTTCTCTGCCGGGCTCTCTTAAGTGCACATGCATGTCAAAGAAGCCGGGAACTGCTACGCAGCCGGTAAAATCAATTTCCCTGTCAGCCATATCTTTGCCGGTACCTGATTCGGAAACAGTAACAATGACACCATCTTCAATAATTATATCATAAATGCCATTGATATTCTGAACAGGATCACACACATTAATATTTTTAAGTTTCGTTCTCATTTATTCCTCGCTCGTTCTGGTGCCTAAAAGATACAATATTGACATGCGCACGGCAACACCGTTTGTTACCTGATCAAGAATAATCTGGTTGGGGCCATCTGCTACTTCTGAAGTGATTTCAACACCTCTGTTAATGGGTCCAGGGTGAAGAATCAGAATATCCTTATTGTTACGGTCAATTCTTTCCCTGGTGATTCCGTAATACTGATGGTATTCCCTTACGGAAGGGAAGTATTCACGTGCTTTTCTTTCGAGCTGTATTCTGAGAACGTTCAGAACATCGTTTTCTTTCATTGCTTTGTCAATATCGGTATAAATTTTTACTCCGAGCTTTTCTATACCTCTGGGTATCATAGTTGAGGGGCCGCATAATGAAACGTGTGCTCCCATTGCTTTGAGACCAAATATATTTGAGAGAGCAACTCTGCTATGTGCAATATCTCCTACTATACATACCTTAAGTCCCTCAAGTTTACCTGTTTTTTCACGGATAGAGAACATATCAAGCAGTGCCTGAGTAGGATGTTCATGAATACCATCACCGGCATTTATCACGATAGATTTACAGATTTTGGTGAGGTAAAGAGGCACACCGGCTGAGGAATGTCTTACAACAATCATATCAACCTTCATAGCCTCAATGTTGCGTACCGTATCTTTGAAGGTTTCACCCTTTGAGACAGAGCTTCCGCTGACTGAAAAGTTTACCGCATCGGCAGAGAGTCTTTTTTCTGCCAGTTCAAATGAAATTCTTGTTCTGGTTGAGTTCTCATAAAAGAGGTTTACAACCGTTTTACCCTGCAGAGTGGGCACTTTTTTTATCGGCCTTTCAAGTACCTGCTTAAAAGTTGTTGCTGTATCAAGCAGCATCTGAATATCATTTGCGCTAACACCCTGCAATCCCAGTAAGTGTTTAATACCAATTTGCATTATTAGATCACCTGATTACTTTCCGTTTCTATAAGGTAAACGGCATCCTCGCCATCCACCTCTTTAAGTTTCACTTTTACTTCCTCGTTAATTGAGGTGGGGATATTTTTTCCGATGAAATCTGCCTTAATTGGCAGTTCTCTGTGCCCGCGGTCCACAAGTGTAAATAACATTATTGATGCGGGTCGGCCCATATCCATAATAGCACAAAGCGCTGATCTTACCGTACGTCCGGTATAAAGAACGTCATCAATAAGAATGATATTGGCTTCGGTGAGATCAAATGTGATATCAGAAAGTGAAACTTCGGGCTGTTTCAGTCTGGTCCTGAAATCATCCCGGTAGAGAGTAACATCAAGAATACCCAGCGGAACATCAACGCCTTCAATCTCTCTGATTTTATCACGTATTCGTTTAGCAAGGAATTCACCGCGGGTTCTCATACCCATCAGGATAAGATTTGCGGTTCCCCGGTTTTTCTCCATTATTTCATGGGAGATTCTTGTTATGATACGGCTGAGAGCCGTTTCATCAATGATTTTTGCTTTAATTTTCATAAATAAAAAAGCCTCCGCAACCCGGAGGGTTGGGAGGCATCCTTAAAATAATTTGACAAACTTTTGGTGGCTATCTGCATAGTCCTTTTTCATCTCTCTGTATGAATTTAAAGGTTATTTCTAAAAATAGTCAAAAATCATTTCATTTAAAAGTAAAAATAATCTTAAATACATTTTAATTTAAGAGTTCTATTCTTAGATTTTAGGATAAAAAGTACCTCTTTCTCAAAATTATAGGAGATCATAGTGAAAAAACTTCTTCTTCTTCTCACGGCGCTGCTGTTATTGCCGGTTTCAAACACATTTGCGCAACCTGAAGTAAGCACCAGACTTACCAGGGTTTTACAAAATTCATCACCTGAACAGTATGTAAAGGGTATATTATATTTCAGGGATCAGGTTGACATTTTATCATTAGATGCCCGTTTGTATGCTGAAAAAGCAGATATGAACAGACGCGTCTATGAAGTGATCTCAGCTCTTCAGAATAAAGCAAACTCAACCCAGGGCGGAATGCTTGCTTATCTTGAAGCTAAATATGTGACCAAAGAAGTATTTAAATATCAGTCATTCTGGGTTGCAAATGCAATAGCAATTGAAGCAAAATCATCAGTATTTTATGAACTGATGAACAGCATGGAGCTTGCTGAAATTGATCTGGATGCAGAAACAAAACTTGATGAACCCGTCAGGAGGAATGCTTCAGATGTTGAAGTTAAAGAATCAACCGAACCGGGACTCAGAATAATAAATGCTCATTTATTATGGCAGCTTGGCATTACGGGACAGGGAGTTATAGTAATGGGTGAGGATACCGGTGTGAGACATACACATTCAGCTCTTGCAGCAAGATGGGTTGGCACAAGAAGACCTGCATCTGAAGCCTGGCTTGATCCTGCGGGCGGAACAACCACCCCCTCAGATTGTGATGGTCACGGAACTCATACCGTAGGTACTATGGTAGGAAGAACCGCAGGCGGTGATACGGTAGGTGTTGCCCCTGATGCCGAGTGGATTGCAGCAAAGACTATCTGCAGCGGAAACAGCACATCTAACCACATGGCTGCTTTCCAGTGGGCAATGAATCCCGATGGAAACATTAATACAATCAGTGACATGCCCTGCGTCATAAGCAACTCATGGTATGATCCCGGTACTGTAAACGAATGCGGTGGTCAGTATGTTACGATGTTTAATTCAGTTGAAGCAGCAGGAATTGCAATTGTCTTCTCAGCCGGAAACAGCGGCCCGAATGCTTCAACAATTACAATGCCTAAAAATATTAACACTAATGAAGTAAACGTGTTTGCAACTGCTGCAATCGACGGATCACAGTGGATTGGCGGAAGCACAAACCCTATAGCAAGTTTCTCAAGCCGTGGTCCTTCAACATGCGGGGGCACCGGTTCTTTACAGATTAAACCTGAAGCATCAGCTCCCGGAGTTAACGTCCGTTCATGCTATGGTTCCGGTGATAATAATTTCTCGCTCCTGAGCGGCACATCAATGGCTGCACCTCACGTTTCAGGTGCCATTGCACTTCTTAAATCAGCTAACCCTTCATTAACGGGCCATGAAATCAAAATGGCTTTATATAACACCGCCCGTGATCTCGGCACTGCAGGTGAAGATAATAATTACGGCAAGGGGCTGATAGATGTTTATGCAGCCTACCTGCTTGTTGCAACCGGCCCGGGTTCATTAACAAATCCCGTTCCTCCGGATAATGCAGTTAATGTTCCGCTTAACAATACACCCACAATCTCGTGGACAAATCCTGACAGTGTAGTCAGGAACACTGTATATTTCTCTGATAATGCCCAGGCAGTTCAATCACTTGATCCTTCGGCAATAGTACTTGCCAATAATCAGGTAAATACTTCATGGACAGCCTCTGCACCATTGCAGTATTCGAAAACTTATCACTGGAGAGTTGTGCAGAGAGGTAATGCAGATTCAACATTAGGACCGGTTGTAAGATTTTCAACCCAGCTTGCACCTGCTCCGGCAGCACCTAAAAATGTTACTGCTGTTTGGAACGGTTCACAAAATAATACTGTAACGATTAACTTTGCAGTTGCCGATACAAACATTTATGGTCAGCAGATTGTTGTTGATTCATCGGTTGTATTTCTTGGTGATACATTAAGGCTTGCCGTCATTAACGGTAACGGAAATTCAATTAATCTTTCAAATGTTCCTTCAGGCATTCATAGCTTCAGCGTAAGAAGTTTTGATCTCGGATATGCCAGTGCACCCGGATGGTCTGCCCAGACAGGTGTAGGCATTTATGCCAATGTATACAGC
>CAYPMQ010000074.1:5053-12758 GCA_964411625.1 uncultured Ignavibacteriaceae bacterium | reverse complement strand
TTATTCCGTGAAAACACCGAGGATGTTTATTCAGGAATCGAGTTCAGAGCCGGAACAGACGAAGCAAAGGAACTGGCTGAATTCATTAACACTAAATTCAAAAAGAACATAAGAATTCCTTCGGGAATCGGTATCAAACCGATGAGTGAATTCGGTTCAAAGAGACTTGTTAAAAAAGCCATTGAATATGCAATTGCAAATAACCGCAAGAGTGTTACCTTGGTTCACAAGGGCAATATCATGAAATTCACCGAAGGTGCCTTTAAGGAATGGGGTTACCAGATCGCAAAAGAAGAATTTGGTCACTTAACCGTTTCAGAAGATGAATTATGGTCAACTTATAACGGTAAAATGCCCGAAGGAAAAATCCTTATTAAAGACAGAATTGCAGACAGCATGTTCCAGCAGCTCCTCCTCAGACCGGATGAGTATGATGTTGTTGCAACGCCCAATCTTAATGGCGATTATCTTTCAGATGCAGCAGCGGCACAGGTAGGCGGTCTTGGTATTGCACCCGGTGCAAACATGAGCTATGAAGTTGGTCTCTTTGAGGCTACTCACGGAACCGCTCCCAAGTATGCGGGTATGGATAAGGTAAACCCCGGTTCAGTTATTCTCTCAGGCGTGATGATGTTTGACTATATCGGCTGGAACGAAGTAAGCCACCTGATAGAATCATCACTTCAGAAAACCATAGCTGCAAAGACTGTTACTTATGACTTTGCCCGTCTGATGGATGGCGCAACCGAGCTTAAATCAAGCGAGTTTGCAAAAGCCATGATTGCGAATATGTAAGCAGTGAAATCAGTGTCAACAGTACTAACACCACTTAATGTGTGCAACAGTCCGTTTGGGAGAACAGCGGAAAATAACATTCTGATGTAACCGGGTGATCACAAAACCGGCATATTGAGTGATTTGATGATACTGTGGTCATTTATCTGCTTTTACAGAGCAGTTTTAACCCCTGGAATTGAGTTTTCAGGGGTTTTTTGTTTTTGAGGTGATTTACTGATGATGTGATTGAATCACAGCGTTTCCCTCTCGGTTCTTTTTGCATTTATTTTCTGAATGATGATTGTTTTATATCTGAATTGTACAACAGAATTTTTCTGATATTTATTCTGGTGTCAGCCAAAATTAAATTCAATCAATTTAACTGTCAGATACCTAATGGGTCAGGAGGAACAATCATGTCACGTCATCACAGCAGATTCGCATTTATACTTTTCTTAATGTTACTATCCGGCACTGCAAGCGCGCAGTATGAGGGTCAGTTTATAGGCAAATCAAAAAAGCATATCATAAACACATTTGGTATGAATTATGATGCCTACGCAAATGAAATTACGTACTGGCGGCCTAATCAGTTCTCCGAGAGATATGTTTTCAGATTCCAGGGTGGTAAGTGTAACAAGATAGTGATTTACTATAATTCCTGCAGTTACGGTGAAGCGAAATCACAGTTTGAGTGGCTGCTGGGGAATTATATAAAATTCGGTTGGTTTGAAAAGAATTTTGATCCTTATAATGCTTATTGGCGCCGGTTGTGTGATAAGAACTTTTCAAGCTGTGCAACTATAATGGTTGCCTCATCAGGTAACGGCGGAGTGATTTTTCAGGTGGTAAGTATAACTAACTGAAAATAGTTCTGAACAGGTGGCTGGTAAATATTCTCCGCCTTTCACGCAATATTTTTATTTCCTGTTTCATTTTGTTTGAGAAAATTCTGACTTGTGAACCACCGGGATTTATTTTGCTTCAAATTCAGTTCCGCGGTTCTCACATACTAAAATAAACTCCGCCCTTGGGGTAAGGATCCCAGGCGCCGTTCCAGTCATAATACTCAAGCCCGTTGTAGTTTTTTTTGTAGTCATAAAATGACGGTACTTCGTAGGCGTATCCCAGGTAATAATATTTTTTGCCGAGCTGAATTGAGTACTGAATTTCGAGAAGAGATGTAAAGATTCCAAGTCCTCTTTTTGACTCATTAAGATCATACATTGCGTATACAGATGATGTTGAATTATCCCCGATATCAAGAAAGCTAGCTGCTATGAGGCGGTCATCATGATAAAGACAGATCTCAGTATTTTCGCATGGTATTCTGTCTGGTTCATCCGAAAGAAAATCATAAAGCGATGTGGGCGCATTTTCGGTAAACTTTACAACGTGGTTATAAAAGAGTTCTTCCTTTTCATCGTCGATTCTTGCAGGCCTGATTACCACTTCCAAACCTTCATTTTTTCTGAAAAGATTTTTCTGCGATTTTGAAAACATTGACTTCGCCAGATTAATACGAAGCGGCAATACCTTTGTAAATTCCTCACCATGATACTGCAGGTCATATCTGAAAAAATATGTACCGAAATGCCTCCAGCCTCCCGCGAGCAGGATATCAAGAATTCCTTTGCTTATAAAATAACAGTCAAACTGCTCGTTGATATTATCGGTCATAGACCTTTTCTTTTCCCTTCCTCCCAGTAAATATCCATTTCTTCAAGCGTTGACTCATATATTTTTTTGTTCTGTTCTTCAAAGCGTGATTCAACATATCTGAATCTTTTCTCAAATTTCAGATTAGCTTTTCTGAGAGCGTCCTCGGGATTAATTTTGAGGAATCTCGCATAGTTTGTTAATGCGAATAGCAGATCCCCGAACTCCTCTTCAATTTTTGCGGAATCATCGTGATCAACGGCTTCTGCCAGTTCATCAATCTCTTCATCCACCTTTTTCTTTACATCGCGTATGTCACTCCAGTCAAAGCCAACCTTGGCAACCTTTTCCTGAATTCTGTATGCTCGTAAGAGAGAAGGCAGTGAATTCGGAATTCCATCTGTGACCGATTTTCTTCCTTCGGAAAGCTTAATAGCCTCCCAGTTTTTTTTAACGGTTTCTGAATTATCAGCAGTGGTATCACCAAATACATGAGGGTGTCGTCTGATAAGTTTTTCAGAAATGGACTGAATAACATCATCAAGTGTGAAATGTTTGATTTCTGAAGCTATAACAGAATGAAACACAACATGAAGCAGCAGATCACCAAGCTCATTTTTTAACTCCTGCCAGTCTTTTTCATCTATTGCATGAACAACTTCATAAGCCTCTTCAATAGTTGCCGCCTTGATTGAATCATTGGTTTGTTCACGGTCCCAGGGGCACTCTTTTCTGAGGCGTTCAACTATACTTTTCAATTCATTAAAATCATATTTTGACATTAGGTTCCATCGGATTAAATTAGTAACTCGAGCAAAGGAATTTTATTTTTTGCGCTTCAAATATAATTCAGAAGATAGGAATTATGTATGTATTCTGAAAGATTAAAAGAACTGGGAATCGAATTACCCGTAATACCGAAACCACTGGCAAGTTATGTTCCGGGAAAAGTGGCAGGAAAATATGTGTACACATCAGGGCAGCTCCCTTCAGTGAACGGAGTTTTAACTTATAAAGGCAAGCCGGGGGTTGATATTAGTGAAGAAGAGGCTATTAAGGCGGCCTCAGTTTCGGCAATTAATTGTGTTGCGGTTATCTCTTCATTAGCCGGCGGTATTGACAATATCGACGAAATTGTTAAACTTACGGTGTTTGTAAATTCACCTGAGGGCTATGGAGATCAGCCCAAAATAGCAAATGGTGCGTCTGATCTTCTGTTGGAAATATTCGGAGAAAAAGGGAGGCATGCACGCAGTGCAGTTGGTGTAACTTCTCTTCCGCTGAATGCAGTGGTGGAAATTGAAATGATAGCAAAGATTAAATAAGTCAAATAAAAATAAGATGACTGGCAGTTCCCAAAAGAACCGGGTTATATTCCTGGATTTTATGCGCGCTTTTGCAGTTATGATGATGGTGCAGGGTCATACTATAGATGCAGTGCTGGGTGATAACTATAGAAATCTGGATAACCCTGTTTTCTGGGTCTGGAATTTTATGAGGGGAATGACAGCCCCGATATTCCTTATGACCTCCGGAACTGTTTTTATGTATCTTTTCAGAACTGCCGATAAGCCCTTCAGACATAATCCGCGGGTGGCAAAAGGATTCCAGAGGGTCATTCTGCTTCTTATGCTGGGCTATCTTCTCAGATTCCCTGACTACAATATTTTTTATATAGGTGAGGCTACCTATCAGCAGTGGGTAACATTTTTTTCGGTTGATGTACTTCACCTTATAGGCTTTGGTTTGTTTTTCACAATGCTCCTGGCATGGCTGGCCGAAGTAATTAAAAAAGATGATTTCTGGGTTTTCCTGATAGCATCAATCATTTTTGTGCTCGTATGGCAGCCATTTGAACATATTGACTGGAAATCATTTATGAGCCCGCTTTTTTACGGATACTTTTATACAAAAACGGGCTCTCTTTTTCCTCTGTTCCCCTGGCTGGCTTACTTTTTCCTCGGTGCTATTATTGGCAGCATTCTGGCTAAATATCCGAATATTTTCAGGGATTCCAGATTCAGCAGGCAGGTGAGTATTCTGGGGATATCACTTGTAGTAATTTCTTTAATCGGCGATCTGCTGGAAAGGTACCTAACCGGTACCAGCAATTACTGGACAACAAGTCCGAATCTGATAATTATGAGGGTTGGTTTTGTGATTCTTCTGATGGGAAGTTTTATTTTTGCGTCGCTGAAGGTGAATACAATCCCGAAGATATTTATCCTTCTGGGCAGAAATACTTTATCCATTTATGTGGTTCATCTGCTGATTATTTATCAGAGTCCGGCAAAGAAATATTTTACAAGAACATATAACCCCGCAGAAACCATAATGATAGCCGTAGGGATGATAGGTCTTATGGTTTTAATGGTCTATCTGTTTAACCTGTTCAAACTGAAAAACAATCCTCTTGTAGCGAATTGATATTATGTCAAGAAATTTAAACGTTAATGACCCCGCACCGCTGAAAAATGAAATTGAGTTTGAGCAGACGATAAGACCTGCCAGTTTCGGTGATTTTATAGGCCAGAGTAAAATCACCGATAACCTGAAGGTATTTATCTCGGCAGCGCTCAAAAGAGGGGATGCACTTGATCATGTTCTTCTTACCGGTCCTCCCGGGTTAGGCAAAACAACCCTGGCAAACATTGTAGCCAATGAAATGTCGGTGCCGCTTAAATCAACCTCGGGACCTGTTCTTGAAAAGCCGGGGGATCTTGCGGGGCTTCTTACTTCACTTGAAGAAAAATCGGTGCTTTTTATTGATGAAATTCACCGTTTAAGTCCGGTTGTAGAAGAATACCTCTACTCGGCGATGGAAGATTATAAGATAGATATAATGATTGATTCAGGGCCTAACGCAAGGACAGTACAGATCAGTCTTCCGAAGTTTACTCTCGTGGGGGCAACAACCAGGGCGGGAATGCTTACCGCTCCGCTCAGAGACAGATTCGGTATAAAGGTAAGGCTTGATTATTATGAGCCTGAGCTGCTTAAGAACATCATAAAACGTTCGGCTAAAATAATGGATATAAAAGTTATTGATGATGCTGCACTTGAGATTGCACGCCGTTCACGGGGCACACCAAGGATCGCAAACCGGCTGCTCAGAAGAACAAGAGATTTCGCCGATTTTGAAAACAGCGATACCATTTCAACTCCGATCGCCAAAAAAGCGCTTGATGCACTTGACGTAGATGAGTTTGGTCTTGATGAGATGGATAAGGAGATACTGCTTACAATAATGGATAAATATAACGGCGGGCCCGTGGGGTTAAACACTATTGCCGTTGCAGTTAATGAGGACAGGGGAACAATAGAAGAAGTTTATGAACCTTTTCTGATTCAGCAGGGATTTCTCAACAGAACCCCGAGGGGCAGGGAAGCTACTGCTCTCGCATATAAACATTTTGGAAAAATTCACCCATCGCTTTATGGTGGTTTATTTGACGGAAATAAATGAAAAAAGAAGTTCAGATTAAAGATATTAAAGCAGGGGCGGGTAATCCGCTCGTTTTTATAGGGGGTCCCTGTGTTATAGAAAATGAGAAGGTACTCTATGATACTGCCACAGGAATCAAGAAAATCACAGATGAACTCGGAATTCCCTTCATACTAAAATCGAGTTATAAGAAGGCAAACAGAACGAGCGTATCATCTTTTACCGGAATTGGCGATAAAGAAGCACTCGGAATTTTAAGATTCACTGCAAAAGAACTTGGGGTGCCGTGTCTGACTGATATACACACTATAGAAGAAGCAAAACTTGCCGCTGATTATACTGATGTGCTTCAGATTCCCGCTTTCCTCTCCCGGCAGACTGAGCTGCTTATTGCTGCAGGAGAGACCGGAAAAGTCGTGAATATCAAAAAGGGGCAGTTCATGGCTCCGGAAGATATCAGGCACGCAATAAAAAAGGTGGAGAGCACCGGCAATGAAAAAATAATGGTTACGGAGCGGGGAGTATCCTTCGGGTACCATAATCTCGTTGTCGATATGAAGGGGCTGGTTGTGATGGGTAAATTCGGATATCCGGTAGTAATGGATGCCACACATGCCGTGCAGATTCCGTCTAAAGGTGATAAATCGGAAGGGCAGCCGGAATTTATACCTGCACTTGCGAGAGCAGCGGTAGCCACAGGAGTTGACGTACTTTTTATGGAAGTGCATCCCGATCCAGCAAACGCATTAAGTGATGCTGCAAGTCAGTTCCCGCTTCACAAACTGAAAAACTTCCTCGCCGGAATAAAAGAGCTGGATAATCTGGTTAAAAAACTGAATCTCACGGAAATTTAATGACAAATGAAGAAATTATCGCCTCGGGAAAAGAGGTTGTAAAGATTGAATCTCAGGCGGTGGCAAACCTCTGGTATAACATCAACGAAGATTTTGCAAAAGCAGTAAGAGTAATTTATGAATGTACCGGCAGAGTAGTGCTCTCCGGACTAGGGAAAAGCGGACTTATAGCCAGAAAAATTGTTGCAACCCTGAACTCTACGGGAACGGCTGCAATATATCTTCACCCTACTGACGCGCTTCATGGAGATCTGGGAATGGTTAGGAAAGAGGATGTTGTCATTCTTCTGTCAAAAAGCGGAGCCACGGAAGAACTGGTTAATCTTGTGCACATGCTGAAAAGATTAAATGTACCACTGATAGGGATGCTGGGGAATGCCCGTTCAAAATTAGGTGAAGCTGTTGACGTTATTCTGGATGTCACCGTTGGTGAAGAAGCCTGCCCGCATGATCTTGCTCCCACAGCTTCAACTACTGCATCACTGGTTATGGGTGATGCCCTCTCTGTAGCACTCTTAAAACTCCGGGGATTTTCTGAGGCTGATTTTGCAATGCTGCATCCCGGAGGCAGTCTGGGTAAACGTCTTTCACTCAGGATCAGCGAGATTATGTATAAAGGAGAGTTGGTACCTGTTGTAACTGAGAAGACATCATTAAAGGAATCAATACTTGAAATAACCTCAAAAAGACTTGGTTCGACCTGTGTTATTGATGAATCGGGAAAACTTTCGGGATTTATCACAGATGGTGATCTCAGAAGGCTTCTTGAGAAAAATTTCCAGATAAACAACCTTACCGCAAAAGACGTGATGACTGCTAATCCTAAAAGAATAACTCAGGATGTGCTTGCCTCTTTTGCCCTGCAGACCATGGAAAGCTTTAAGATCACATCACTGCCCGTTGTTGATGATGATGATAAACCGATCGGAATAGTGCATCTGCATGATCTTGTCAATCTCGGGTTAAGAAT
>CAYPMQ010000074.1:0-5043 GCA_964411625.1 uncultured Ignavibacteriaceae bacterium | reverse complement strand
AAATTACTCTCCGTATTCTTTTTACTGCTGCTTGTTCTGCTTGTTACAGGATGCAGCGAAGAAAAGGTCAAACCCCCTGTGAAAAGCATTAATGTTACCGAGGCACCCACTCAGGAAAGCCGGAATGCAACGGTTACTTTCACTGATTCAGGCAAAATACAGGCTGTTGTCACCACAGGTCATATCAGAATGTTCGCTTCCGGTGGTTACACCCTTCTTGACAGCAGTGTTCAGGTCGATTTTTATGATGAAAAGGAAGTCAAAACCACGACTCTGACATCAAAATGGGCAAAGGTTGATGACGTGACAAAAGATATTTATGCTTTCAGGGATGTAAGGGTTGTTAATGACAGCGGAATGGTGCTTGAAACTGAAATGCTTATGTGGAGAAACTCTGACAGGAAGATCGTTTCAGATAAATTTGTGAAAATTGATACAAAACTGGAAAAGATAGAAGGATATGGTTTTGAATCTGATCAGGCACTCAGAAATTACAAGTTATTCAAAGTAACACTGGTTACAGCATCAACCAGGCTTGAGTGATATGAAGTTAACACGGCATATTTTTCTTTTTGTGCTTTTACCGGTTCTGTTATTATCAGCTCAACAGACATCCAAAATCACCATCACCGGAGAGAGGCTTGTAGGTATTGAGGTCAATGGTGAGAAGCTGCGCACGGTTGCAGGCAATGTGGTTCTTACTCAGGATAATATCAGAATTGTTTGTGATTCTGCAATTCAGTACCTGGAAAGAAACGATGCCGAGCTTATCGGCAAAGTAGTTATAACCCAGGAAAATCTTACAATCAAGACAGCGCGGGGTTTTTATTTCGGCAATGAAAAGAGAGCATATTCAAAAGCCCGCGTTGAACTTGATGATAAAAGAGTTTTTCTTTCGGCGATTGTAGGTGAATATCTGTTTAAGCAGAATCTTGCCAGATTCGAAAACACGGTTGAACTGCGTGATTCGGTCAGTACAATGTATTGTGATAAACTGGATTATTACCGCGACTCAGCCAAAGCTGTTTCTATCGGCAATGTAAAGATCGTTGATACAGAAAACGTTATAGAAGCTGACAGTATGATTCATTACAGAGGGAAGAGGGAAACATTCGGGTTCGGTAATATCGTAATTAATAATCTAAAGGATAACCTCCTTATTACAGGTGAGAGATTAGCAGATTACAGGCTTACAAGATATTCCCGGATTGACTCACTGCCCGTACTTATTCAGATTGATACTACAGGCGGTGTGAAGGATACTCTTATGATGACTTCGCTTATGATGGAGGCGTTCAGGGATTCAGGCACAAAACTGATAGCAGCAGATTCGGTAAAAATGATCAGCAGGGATTTTGCCTCTGTAAACGACATTACAATTTATACAAAAGATCCTGAACAGATTCTGACTTATAAAGCTAATAAAGAAAGACCTCAGCCTGTAATGTGGGTTGAAGATTCGCAGCTTACTGGTGATACAATCCTTATTAAGATAAAAGATAAAAAGATTGATCTCCTGAAGCTGATCAGTAATGCATCAATTGTTTCAATGAACGATTCTTTCCCGATGAGGTATGACCAGATTAACGGCGGAAAAATAACACATAATTTCACAGACGGAAAGATTGTCAGCACCGAGATAACAGAAAATATGGTCAGCATCTATTATCTGTTTGAGGATGGTAAGCCAAAAGGACTTGCAAAATCATCCAGCCTGAGCGGAATAGTATATTTTGATAAAGGGAGAGTTAAGGATGTTAAACTTTACGGAACGCCCGTCAGCGAATATCATCCTGAAAAAGTTGTCAGAAACCGGGAACGCTCCTATCTGCTTCCCAGGTTTTATCTGAATGAAAATAAGCCAAAGAAACTATTTTTTACAGAGCTGTTAATTAAAAACAGGAATCTGATTAAGTATGCCAGATAAATTAAGCGGTCAGGATCTGATAAAAATCTATAAAAAACGGACTGTCGTCAATAAAGCTTCCGTTGAAGTATCACGCGGTGAGATCGTAGGACTTCTTGGTCCGAACGGAGCGGGTAAAACCACGACTTTCTACATGCTGGTGGGTATGATCAAGCCGAATGCAGGAATGGTTTATCTGGATGATAAAAATATTTCCTCCGTCCCGATGTACAAGCGCGCAAGAATGGGTATAGGATATCTTCCGCAGGAAGCCTCAATATTCCGCAGGCTTTCTGTCGAAGAAAATATAATGGCAATACTTCAGATGACAAAAATGACTTCGGTTCAGAGAAAGGAAAAACTCGAACAGCTTCTGGAAGATTTTAATATTACTCATATCAGAAAAAGTCTTGGTTATCAGCTCAGCGGCGGTGAAAGAAGGCGTACCGAGATTGCAAGGGCATTAACAACAGATCCCGGTTTTATACTGCTTGATGAGCCGTTTGCAGGTGTTGATCCGATTGCGGTTGAAGATATTATGACAATTGTTGCCGGACTCAAAAACAGAGGTATCGGCGTGCTGATAACTGATCATAATGTGCATGAAACACTCAGTATTGTTGATAAAGCATATATTTTGATCCAGGGTCAGATATTCAGATCGGGAACGGCAGAGTTCCTCGCAGAAGATGAGCAGGTACGCAAGCTGTATCTGGGTGAAAAATTCAAGCTTGACAGGTACTGATAGGGTAATCATTACCATACCTGATAAATTAGTAACACTATTTGCCCGGAGTATTGCAGCAGAAAACTGATTTAATAGTACTACCCGGCAGGAGCTTTACCCCGGGGTGCTCCTGTAATGTTGTGAGATAGTTATGAGAAGGGGAAAAATGATTTGAATCAATCTGTTTATACTGTGATCCATCTTAAACCTGAAACCATTGAAAGTTCAAAGTAAATCTCAAATAGCTTAACAATTTCTTAACATTGGATTTAAGTATATATTTTGACTGTCAAGGTTAATATCGTCAAATTTGTAAAAATATTTTAAAAAATTAATGAAACTGATAAAATACTTACTTTACATATCACCTCTTCTGATTTTTATCGGCATATCAACCTCCCGTGAAATAGGAAAGGGCAGCTCAGAACTGGGTAGCAAAAAAAATCCGATCAAGTTTTATTTTACACCATCAGTTGACGCATCCAAGATCACCACTTCTGCAGATAAATTGATAGCTTTCCTTCAGAAAGAAACGGGTTATTATTTTGTCTCCGCAATTCCCGCTGATTACGTAACAGTTGTTGAATCATTCGGAAGCGGAAAAGCGGATATCGCTATTGTTAATACATTTTCTTACCTGCTGGCAAATGAGAAATACGGAGCTACCGCAAGGCTCAGGGTGATAAGGGGAAGCGGTGAGACTTACTATGCAGGCTGCCTGCTCGTGAAAACGGATTCAGGTATAGACTCGCTCCCGCAGCTCAGCGGCAAGAAAGTGGCATTTGTTGATCCTTCTTCAACGTCAGGCTATATCCTGCCTAAAGCACTGCTCAGTAAAAACAATGTCACTATTGCTGAAGAGGTTTTTGCGAAGAAGCATGATATTGTAGTGACCATGATTTATCAGAATCAGGTTGATGCGGGCGCAACTTATTTTTCACCTCCGGATATAAAAACAGGCGTGCCGAGGGATGCCCGTGAAAGAGTTGTAACTCAATATCCTGATGTTTTCAATAAAATTAAAGTTCTCACTGTTACTGAAAAAATACCAAATGATCCTGTTATGTTCAGAAAAGATCTTCCTGAAGATCTGACCGAAAAAGTAACTGATGCCCTTATCAAATTTGTTTCAACAGAAGAGGGTATTGAATCATTGTATGAAATTTACAGCGTAAGGGGCCTCACTAAAACTAATGACTCTGATTATGATGTACTCAGGGATCTGCTTAAAAGAATAAACTTCAAAATTGACTTATCAGACAAATGATTTTAAAGATAGAAAACTTACATAAGATTTATCCTAACGGCACTCACGCTCTTCAGGGAATACATCTCACTCTTAATGAAGGCGAATTCCTTGTTGTGATAGGGCTGAGCGGTTCAGGAAAATCAACCCTTCTCAGATGTGTGAACCGGCTCATTGAACCCACTTCAGGAAAAGTGATTTTTGACGGGCAGGATGTTACCCACGTTCACGGGCAGGATCTGAGGGAGCTTAAGAAAAAGATAGGCATGGTATTTCAGCAGTTCAACCTGATTAAAAGGCGGTCGGTTCTTCTGAATGTAATAAGCGGAAAACTCGGATCGCTCGGTACACTGGAGTCTGTTACAGAAACATTTTCAAAAGATGTGATTGATGAGGCAATGGATTGCCTGAGAACGGTTGGTATTGAAGAAAAAGCGGGAATAAGAGCTGATGCTCTCAGCGGCGGCCAGCAGCAGAGAGTTGCAATTGCCAGAAGCCTGATGCAGAAGCCAAAACTACTGCTGGCAGATGAACCCGTTGCTTCACTTGATCCGGCAACATCAAATTCCATTATGCAGTATTTTGAGAAGATCAATAAAGAAATGGGTACGACAATTATCTGCAATCTTCATTTCCTGAGCCTTGTCAGAAGATATGCAACAAGAGTTGTTGCACTCAAGCAGGGTAATCTGATCTATGAAGGAAAGCCGGAGGATATTGATGAAAAATGGTTTAAAACCATTTATGGTGATGAAGCCGAGGAGGTGGAGATAAGATGAGCACTTCTTTACCGCATGAGATAATTAAAAAGCAAAAGGCAAAAGAGTTCAGGCTTAATCAGTTAAGGGCAATAGGGCTTGATATTTTCTTCATCTTCTATTCAATACTTGTTGTTCACAGAACCATACTGAACAGATTCCTTTATGAAAATAAAAACCTCCCGTTCAACTGGGGAGAAATCGGGATTATAGCCTTAATTTCAATTGCAGCAGGTACTGCCTGGGCCCTTTCAGGCACCTCACTTTCCTGTAAACTATTCGGAATAGCCAAGGATAATAAGACGACAAAATGGACAGTCGAGATTTTCGGCTGGTTCCTGTTTAATGTTACCTTTATTTCCGGATGGATCATCACTAAAATCTCAATAGTTGATCTGTTCAGCCC
>CAYPMQ010000073.1:0-12836 GCA_964411625.1 uncultured Ignavibacteriaceae bacterium | reverse complement strand
ATAAAAAAACAGGCCGTATTCATGACCTGGTTTTTGTAATTTCATCATTAAATCAGAGTGTTCAGGCTTTTGAAAAACCGGGGTATTTTGAAACTGCGAGATGATATGCAGTGAATAAAATGCCGGTATAGAAAAGATCGCCCAGAACGCTGTAATGGAAGAAAGGAACCGCCATCACAAAACATTCGGCAAGTCCTGAAAGGGTTCTTGGGTAAAGGAATCCGCCCATCCAGACTGCAAAGTTTGTAATAACAAAAAAGATCACTGATGAGGCAAGAGCGGTTGCTGCCGTTCTGCCTGCGCTGACTTTATTTTTAAGAGTCATACCGAGAGCAACTGTTACCGCGAAAGCGATATAAACAGCCCACATGCCCTCATGAAGACCGATAATAAGGTCAGATAAAAACATGGCTGCCATCGGTAAAATAAAAGCTGTTGATTTATTTTTGAAGTATGCTCCGCCGAGTAATGCCATTGCTCCCACGGGTGTGAAGTTCGGCCAGTGAGGAACCAGTCTCATTAATGCTGCCATCAGGATTAACCCGCCAACAAGCAGCAGTTCTTTTTTGTCAAATTTTTCTGCCATTTTTCTCCTCTTCCATTTGGAAAGATTAATAAATCAATGTTTAAATCTAAAAAATATTAGCATATAAGAAAAGAGTATTGCAGTACTGCCTTTCAGATATACGTCTTATTTATTAATTACCAGGATCTGCCCGGGATTTATCCCCGTGCCGAACCTTTCAACCTCTGTGCCTGCGGTGGTCATTATCACAACTTCCCCGTTCTGGGAAAAGTCTTTCGGATTACCGAGCAGCAGATTTTTTGTGAGGGCGTCATACCCTATTGAGTAAATTATCCCGTATATCGGGTTAACCGTCATTCCTTTTACGAGGGCAGGATTTTCAACCGTCATTGACGAAAGATTAATTTTTGCGACTCCCGCATCAGTGAGCACAAACATATTGTTCCCGATTATCACGAACTCCCCGGGGTTATTGCCTGTAACCAGCGAGTCTGCAACCGTATCTGTGTTTGTATCAATTTTATAAACCGAGCCCTGAGGACCCACGGTATCGTAAGTTCCCGTGCAAACAACATAAAGATAACCATCAGCGGCAACACCAAGATTTATGGGATTAAGCCCCACATTAACTGTTTTGGTTACTGTTTCTGAAACAGCATCTATTACTGATACTGTTGTACCGGATCCCAGTCCGCTGTTAGCCACATAAAATTTACTTCCCTTCTGAACAATTCCTTCAGGATATGAACCGACCCGAATTGATTTTTCAATCTGTCTCGTCTTATAGTTAACTTTGCTGACCTGATCATTAAAGCCGGTCACATAACAGTAAACAGAGTCTTTAATTAATATTCTCCTCGGTGAAGAGCCGGCTCCCATGTCAATAATCCCCTGAGAAACAAAAGTGAGAGTATTGAGAATTTCAATTTTGTTAGATGTGGTTACCGAAATCAGCATCGTGTTGCCTGAAACAGCAATATCATTACCTGTATCGCCGAGTCTTGCTCCCCCGTTTGCCTGCCCGTACAGATTAAGAACGTGAGTTTTCTTTATGGGATCATAATAAGTGACCGTTGAATTATTCTGACCCCACAACCCTTCGTTGACCACATAAATTCCGGATTCAGTGAGCGGCTTTTCAGTAACGGGATTTACGGTTGATTCACTGCAACCCTGCAATATGAAAACTGAGAGAAATAGTAAAAATAAGGCCGTGATTTTATTCATTTTAATACTCCAGTATAAATTTGTAAGTAAATGCAGCCGTTAGTAAAGGCATCGGGTAAGACTGCACGATCATATATTCTTTATTTAAGAGGTTATAAACCGAAAGCGAGAGAAGATGATTCGCACCTCCGGAGCTGATGGTAAGTACCGCGGATACATCCACCGTGTAAAAAGATTCAAGTTTATTAAAGGGGTCATTATCCCCTGTGAAAAAGCTTTCCGAGCTGTAATTAAGCCAGGCGTTCAATGTAACAGATGAAATGGCAGCAGAAATACGGAAACTATATCTGTGGAGAGGGGTGTAAATCATCTGCTTATTATATGTCAGATCACCGGGATTTGATGCAGACCTGTTTTTTGCCGAAGTGTAATTGTAATTAGCACCCCAGCTAATAATACAGTATGCACCGTTTGCCGAAAGCTCAATACCCGTTGATGCCACCTTGTAGAGGTTTCTGGGAATCTGAAGAGCAACTCCCGTTGGCACCCAGATTATTTTATCGGTTGATTCTATATCATACCATGCCGCTGAGATCTCGGAAAGGAGAGATACTCCGCTTCTGTAAACAGCTGCAGCCTCATATCCCCTGAATTTCTCTTTTCTGAGGAGTCCCGGATCAAAAATGACAGAGTAATAACGCTCGTTAAAGGTCGGATTTCTGTATGTATCAAAAAATGCGAACGTCGTGAACAGACCTTCATCAAAACTGAATCGGGTGCTGAACCTGAGAAGATAGCTGAAAGAATCGTTATATAATTCCCCGGCAAATCTTTCCTTTATAAATTCTTTTGAGAGGATGCTACTCAGGCTGATATTTTTCATGAAGGGGATAATATTGCCGGGAGAATAAACCGCTCCCAGATTAATCTTGTTTGATGTCCTGGATAATTTATCAGTGTTTCCGGTTGAAGACAGGAAGTTTTTCAGTCCGTCAAGTCCGGCATAATTAAACTCATATCCTGCCGTAACGTTGAGAAAGTTAAATGAATAATTAAATCTGATCATCCCGTTTATATCATCAAGTCGGGAAATTTCAGAGCTTTTAGGTTTAAAATATTCTCTTACGGGATCATGATAATTGAGTGACTGATTATGATAGCTGATTCCTGCTTCCGCCCTCAGACCTGATAAAATATTGTGATCCGCCTTTAAAGTAGTAAGCCATGAAGAGTTCTTATTTGTTGATCCGTTTGATGCCGTGTTGTTTGTAACAACGAATCCCGGCACTCCCGTATATAACATACTGTAATGAGAGTAAAGCTTAACCGTGGTGTTTTGATCCATCCAGTTTGCATTCCCTGAAAAGAAACTCTTGTTAAGAAATGCATTCTGTCTTTTATAACTGCTCCCCTCAAAATCGTAATTATATTCATTTGAGGTAACTGATCTATCAAACTCTGCACCTGCGCTGAATTTGTTTTTGCTGAAATTGATTCCTCCTCCCCATTTCTGCAGACCGTTAATATCCGAGCCCACCAGAAAATAAAGATTATTTTGTGCGGTCAAATTACCTGAATAGAGTCTTAACACACCGCCCGGACTTACAGACGATAAATCATCGTGCTGCATCACAATTTTATCAACAGCTTCACTCCCCAATCCTGAAAAGTCAAATGTGCCTGTTTTCAGATCATTGACTCTGAACTCGTTAAAAAGTACAATAGTATTTTCGCTCCCCATACCCCTGAATGAAAGCAGCTTTATTCCGGAGATCCCGCCGTAGTCTTTCACGTAAAAACCGGTGTAGTTTTTTATAAGATCAGAAAGTCCTGTAAAGGAGGCGGTCTTGATTTCGTCAATCTGAACGACTTCGGCTGTGGGAGGGTAGCTTTCACCGGAAACCACCAATTCTTCTTTGTTAATTGCTGCGGGAACCAGAAAGATGATGCTTTCAGAGGCGGTTTCAGAGATTACTATTCTGACGGGAGTATATGAGATATGTGTTAAAAGAACTGTATCATTTCTGCCGAATGATGAGAGATCTGCTCTGCCCTGCGGGCCGCTGTAGATTATTTTTCCCCCGGCTGAAAATGCTGCATCTGCAACAGGAGTTTTTGATGCTGAATCGGCAACGGTTACAATCTGTGCCCTCAGCGGCAAACACAGCAGAATAGATAACAGAAATAATTTCACAATAAATTACGCGTTTATTGAGATTAATATTGAAGTGACATTCTGCGGGGAATATGTGGCAGACCGGGGGAAGTGATTCCGTTGGCTGACTTACCTCAATCGCGAAGGCAGTTTGTCACATGGTTTTCGGCAGGTCTCCTGGCTTCGGCTTCACTGATATTTCTTCTCTGCTGATCAGAATCTCAGATTTCACGCCGTTACAGTTGCGCGACAGCTCCGGACTTTCACCGGATTCCCTATTCTTCCCGAAAGGGACACCGTAAACCTTATTTATTTGTGATACCAATTAAATATTTTTTTTGATGTTTTCAAAATTAAATTTCCGGAATTCATCTTTTCACCTTTTTCATCAGAGAGGTACCGGATGCCGGTGTAATGATTTCATACCCGTATTACTGAGCGGTATACTATGAATCATTATTTAAGTTCAATCCGTTTCCGGGTTAAAATAATGAACCTGACTGCATTTATTAACATCAAATCCCGGAGCAATAAATTAGTTTATTACAGGATGTATCTTTGGGAATGTCAGTCAATAAAACAAGGCCATGATAATTTACCATGGCGCTTCTTTGATGTCAGATATTCAGTAAAAAATCAGGAATAAATAATTCAGCGAACTGACCGCCGGATTAACCGGAATAAGGCTGATACATCCGTAAAAGCTTTTACAACTTCCGAATTCTCTTTTTTGAGGAGCAAATGTTGCGTAAGTTTAAGGTTTAAAAAAATCCGGTTCCGATGGAAGGCAAAACAAGAGATTATCTTCAGAAATATAACAGCCCCAAAAACTTTTTTAACAGGGAGCTGAGCTGGATGGCATTCAATAACAGAGTGCTTGAAGAAGCATGCAATCCTGCAAATCCTCTGCTTGAAAGGGTGAAATTTCTTTCGATCTTTCACTCAAACCTTGATGAATTCTACATGATCAGAATCTCGGGTATAAAGGAGCAGATAGAGGCAAATGTTGCAGAGGTCAGAATTGACGGGCTTACACCTCAGAAGGAACTGGAGAAAATTGAGGATGTGCTTGAACCCCTTCTGGAAAAAATACTGGATTACTGGCATAATTCACTCGTTCCCGAGCTGCGTGAAAACAACATTGATATCGCAGATTACTCCCGGCTTGATCACCGTGAAAAAGAAATTCTTAAACACTATTTTGAAAAATACCTATTCCCCAACCTTACACCTCTCGCTATTGACCCGGGAAGGCCCTTCCCTTTTATAAGAAATCTTGCAGTAAGCATAGGTATAATTATCAGAAATCCCAAGGGTGAAAAACACTTTGCGCGTGTTAAAGTGCCTGATAACATACCAAGGCTTATAAGAATTGACACACTTCTTAATGAATCGAAAAAGACCTATAAAGGCAACGGATATATTAAATTTGTCTGGGTGGAAGACCTGATTATTGCTAATCTGAAAAGACTCTTCCCGGGAATGAAAATTCTCGAGGCTAAAGCTTTCAGAATAACGCGTGATACAGATATTGAAATACAGGAAGATGAAGCCGATGATCTGCTTAAAGTAATAGAGGAGAATATTAAGCAGAGGAAATTCGGAAATGTTGTCAGGATGGAAATAGAAGAGGATGTCTCGGATTCACTGCTTGAAGTTCTCTCAACCCACCTTGAACTAAAGGATTATGATATCCACAGGGTGAAGAGTCCGATTGGTCTCAGTAAGGTCATTGAACTATACGGACTGCCATATCATCACCTTAAAGATAAGCCCTTCATCCACAAAGTACCCAAAATATTTGAGGAAGAAGCAGACATTTTCTCGGCGATAAGGCAGAGAGATATTTTCCTGCATCATCCTTATCACTCTTTCAGTCCCGTAATTGATTTCATCAGGCAGGCGGCGAGTGACCCGGATGTTCTGACTATAAAACAAACTCTTTACAGGGTTGGGCCTAACTCCCCCATCATCAAACACCTGATGGATGCAGCGGAGAGCAAAAAACAGGTTGCTGTACTTGTTGAACTTAAGGCAAGATTTGATGAGGAAAATAATATATTCTGGGCAAGAGCTCTTGAAAAAGTGGGTGCACACGTGGTCTATGGGCTGATCGGGCTGAAAACTCACGCTAAAATGACACTTGTAGTACGCCGCGAGGGAAATGAATTAAGACGTTATGTTCATCTTTCCACAGGCAATTATAATTCCTCGACTGCTAAGATGTACACAGATTTCGGACTTTTTACCTGTAATGAGGAAATCTGTTCAGATGTGTCTGATATTTTTAATTATCTGACCGGATACTCAAACCAGATGGAGTTCAAGAAACTTATGGTTGCACCGGTTAATATGCGGGAAAGTCTTGTACATCTGATAGAGAGAGAAATCGCAAATGCTCATGCCGGTAAAAAGGCAAGGGTGATTATGAAAACCAACTCTGTGGTTGATCCTCAGATTATTTCAGTTTTATACGAGGCATCAGGCGCAGGTGTTGAAATTGATCTTATTGTAAGAGGTATTTGTTCACTCGTTCCCGGGAAAAAAGGGCTCAGTGAGAATATCAGGGTGCGCAGCATAGTAGGCAGATTTCTAGAGCATCACCGTGTATTCTATTTTTATAATGACGGGGAGGAGGAAGTCTTTATATCTTCAGCCGATCTTATGCAGAGAAATCTCAGCAGAAGGGTTGAAGTTGCAACCCCCATACTTAACCCGGAGATAAAAAATTATCTAATTAACAATGTGCTGAACCTTGCTCTTTCAGATAATGTTACAGCAAGAATACTCGATGAAAATATGAATTATTTTTTCAAACCCATTATTGACGGCGAGGAACGAATAAATTATCAGCAGAAATTAATCGAATTACACTAAGGAATAAAAATGTCCCAGATTACTAATGATCTTGTACTTAAAGCTCTTTCAAATGTTTATGATCCTGATTTGAAAAGAGACCTGGTTACCCTGAATATGATTGAGGGAATACAGATTGAAAATAATAATGTTGCATTCAGTGTTGTACTTACAACTCCGGCATGTCCCTTAAAAGACAAAATCAAAACTGATTGTATAAATGAATTAAGAAAAAATATCCCGGAAATTGACGAGATTAAGATAAATATGACCTCCCGCGTAAGCGGATCAGCTAAAAACGGAAAGACCGGTTTAATGCCCGGTGTAAGAAACACGATAGCAGTGGCAAGCGGTAAAGGCGGAGTGGGCAAAAGCACAGTGGCTGTAAACCTTGCCGTGGCACTTGCTCTTGACGGTGCTAAAGTTGGGCTGATTGATGCTGACATATACGGACCCAGTATTCCCCTCATGCTCGGGATTAATGAAAAACCTCATGTCATTGAAAACGGAAACAAGATTAGACTTATTCCGCTGCAGAAGTTCGGAATCAAACTGATGTCTATCGGGTTTTTAGTGGAAGATCAAGCTCCGGTAATATGGAGAGGACCAATGGCAAGCGGTGCGGTAAAACAGTTTATGTCGGATGTTGAATGGGGTGATCTTGATTACCTTCTTTTTGATATGCCTCCCGGTACAGGTGATATCCAGCTTACTCTCTGCCAGACAATTCCCCTCACGGGAGCAGTTATTGTTACAACGCCTCAGGATGTGTCGATTGCCGATGCCAGAAAAGCCGGAAAAATGTTTGAGCGGGTTAACGTTCCCCTTCTTGGTGTTGTCGAAAATATGAGTTATTTTATAGCTCCCGATACCGGAAATAAATATGATATTTTCGGGACAGGCGGTGGTCAAAAACTTGCAGCCGGGCTCGGTACTGAATTTATCGGCGGAATACCGATAGACCCCAGAATCAGAATGGGTGGTGATCAGGGACTTCCCGTTGTTTACGGAATACCTGAGGCAGAAGAAGCCGGCATCATTATGAATATTGCAAGAAGCCTTGCGGCACAGATAAGTATTACAAACATGAATGCATTAACTAAGCCAAAAGTTGAAATTTTATTAGACGATGACAATCAGTAATAATAATACGCAGCTCAGAGAGAGAATCCTTTCTTCTCTGGATAAAATCAGACCCTATCTTAAAGCCGACGGCGGCGATATTGAGCTCGTTAACGTCACCCCCGAAGGTATCGTTGAGGTGCGTTTAACAGGCGCATGCGGCTCCTGCCCCATGTCACAGATGACGCTGCGTGCCGGTGTGGAACGCGCACTTATACGTGATGTGCCCGGCATCAGAAGAGTTGAAGCAGTAAATTAATTCTCAGACGGAGGCGGTTAGTTTTTACCGCCTCTTTAATTTCTCCCTTCCCATCCCCATTATTTCTGAATTATTTTTCATTAGTTTAAACTTTTCCGCATATCTTATTGTTATTATTGAACTGATTTCTCAGTTAAGGCGTTAAAAATTTAGACTAAACAACCGGAATATGATAAAAGATATTTATTTCTGGGACTATTTTAACAATCTGCTTGAGGGTAATAAGCAGAAGTGTAAAGAAATAGTTCTCGAATTACTTAATGAAGGCACCGACATAAAAGAACTGTACACTGACCTTATGCAGAAGGCGATGTACAGAGTCGGGAAGCTCTGGGAGGAAGGCAGACTTACAATCTCAGAAGAGCATCTGGCAACCAAGGTCACAGAGTATCTTGTTGACAGCACACGTGATCTGGTATCTGTACCTGAAAGAATCGGGAAGACCGCGGTTATTACCTGTATTGACAAAGAGTTCCATGATCTTGGCGCACGAATTGTAACAAATATATTTGAACTCAACGGGTGGGATACAGCTTTTCTGGGGTCAAATACTCCTGCGAGAGAAATTCTCAGGGTGATAGAACAGAAAAAACCTGACATGCTCGGAATATCATACTCTTTATACCTTAACCACCTCCGTTTTATGGAACTTATGGGGCTGATCTCCGGGAAATTTCCCGCCCTCAGGATTCTGATAGGCGGGCAGGGGCTCAGCAATACTGATCCTTCGGTTCTGGAATCATTCCCTAATGCAGTTTATATAACCTCTTTATATCAGCTTGATGATCTTATAAAAAATTATATTAAATAGTTCAGGGGGTGGAATTAATCTGCCCTCTCACCCTCTCTTGGCACATCCTGATTTTTTACTTCCCTCTTAACACAAAAACAATTTTTTTTCTCTCTTTTTTGTAATATTTTCGTATTAATCATTTAATAAGTACTCAGTTAATGCGTCTATTATTTACAAAAAAAGATTTCAATTATTCAAACTTTGTAGTTGAGTTCCTTTCAGAGCTGATTGAGGATTATAAAAACCGCAGACTAAGCAATACAGTACTCATAAGGCAGATTCTTTTTACCGGATACGAGGCTCTCTGGCTGATTTCACTGAGCGCTGTATCAATATCAGGGCTTCTGATTCTTCAGGGGAATGCAATCTTCACGGGGTTCACTCAAAGCGATATCTTCTTCACAATTTTCGTAAATGCCGTAATCAGGGAACTGAGTTGTCTTATTACCGCTCTGATAGTACTTGCGCGCTCGGGAACAGCCATTGCAACCGAACTGGGCAATATGCAGATCAATAATGAAACAGAATCTCTTATTTCGATGGGTATATCTCCTGTTTCGTATCTGGTGATTCCAAGGGTGATCGGGGTAATTGCCGCAATAGTTACCCTCACTGTTTACTTTAACATAGCCGCCCTCGCAGGAGGCTGGTTTATCACTCTCTTCTTCTCACCTTATGATATTTCCGAATTCATTGTGGACCTGTTCACGGTTCTCAGCGCCCCTGATATCCTGATTAGCCTTCTTAAGTCATTTACTTTCGGATTTGCTATAGCCAGCATTTCCTCATATCAGGGTTTCAAGGTTACTTATGCATCAACTGAAGTTCCCCAGAGAACAATTAAAGCGGTGGTTTATTCAATAGGATCAGTTATCGTAATTGATATAAATCTCAGTCTTTTATACTATCTGATTCTGACATGAAAATAGAGCTTACTGATATTACTATCAAAAGACTTGGCGAAACTCTTATTGATAATCTCAGTATAACGCTTGAAAACAAAAAACTTGCAGGCATTCTCGGCAATAATGCACACACCTGTTCTAACCTGCTGAAAACAATAGCCGGGATAATTGCACCGAATAAGGGAACGGTTAAAATTGACGGCACTGACATGTATATTGAAAGCCCGGAATCAGAACGGCACAGAAAGAGCAATTCATATATCTTTAAATCGGGCGGGCTGATATCTAACATCAATATTCAGGAAAACCTGTTTCTGCCTCTGATATATCAGTTCCCGGGATCAACGGCAGATGAAAACATGGAAATAATACGGAAATATTTTGCTATCTTTGAACTTGATGAGATACTCCTCTCTAAGAGGCCGGTAAATATTACAGAAATGCAGCAGAAACTGATAATAATAATACGGGCGCTCATAACCGAACCGGAATTACTGTTTATTGATAATCCTTTTGTTAATCTGAATCTTAAGTATCAGGAAATTCTTTATCTGTTTATCGATGAATTTCTGAAATCAGAGAACCGGTATGTGATATATTCCTCCGCTACTGACGTACCTTTCATTAAGCGGTCTGATTATCTGCTGATTTTTGACGGGGGAAAGCTTCTTGGTCACGGTTTGCCCGTTGATCTGAAATCTGATCATGAAAAGGAACTTGAAAAATTATTAAATGAGTATTATAAGATTGCAGTATGAGTTTTAAACTTAAAAATGCACGTATCATAGTGATAATTTTTATATCACTTGCCTTTATTGCAGTACTTGCCTCTGTAACTACAATACTGATTAATGAAAGAGTTTTTGAAAAAAAGTATGTTTACCGTGCAAAATTTCTTGACGCAACCGGGTTAAAATCAAGCAATCCCGTTTTTTACAAAGGATTCAAAATCGGATATGTTACAAATTATAAGTTATCAGAAGATAACTACGTTTATGCCGATTTTTTTGTTTATGAAGAGTTTAAAGACCGGATAAGACTAAACTCGGTTCTCTACAAAAGCCCCAATTTTATAACATCGGTTGTTAATATTAACTTGTTTGTAGGATCAGTCAAGTCCAACGCTATTTCAGAGAGGAGCCTCGTACCCGCTCTCGATGTTCCCGAGGGGAGGGAAATCCAGAAATTGTTTAAAATTAATTATGAGGGTGATTTCCTTGTTACCTTTCTCTTTAAGTTTCAGGAGGTGCTTGAGGAACTCAGGCCAACCACATCACAGGGCACAGAAAATGTTGCAACAATCAGGGAGGTTATAGGCAGCTTTCTTGATGTCACAAAAAAGGTTTCTTCAATTATTAACAACCTCGATTCAACTCTCCGGTATCTAAGTGTTAATCTGCATAAACACGGCGACGGGGTGTTTACGACAATTGATATGATGCCCGAGCTGACAGAACAGATAACTGAAGCCGGCAAAAAGGCTAAAGAATCACTTGCTGCTCTTGACAAGCTGCTTTATAATTATCAGTCGCCTGATAGCCTTATGATTAAAATGGTTGATCCTTCCGGCAAAAATCTTTTCATGCCTCTCAGGGATGCCATCATGATGACTAATGAGATTCTTCCCGAAATTCAGAAGCTTGCCGCCTATTCTACGACCCAGACGGGCAATATCTCAATTATACTCGAAAAAATAAAGACCGTTCTCGGAGAAATGAAACTCACTCTCGAAAATCTTAACAATAACCCTCTCGTATCGGGATCGGGTGGCTCTGATGATCCTAAACCAAGCCCTGCCGGCGGAAGGAGCAGAATTAAAAATGTTAAGTAAAAAACTTTATCTGATTCTTTTTTTTCTGCCGTTTATTCTTACGGGATGCTTTTCTGCCGGTCATGCTCCGCGGCAATCAGCATACATAGCAGCGGGATATGATTTTATAAACTCCGGGATCAGATTCCTCAACAACGGCGGGTATGAGGAAGCGAAAATTGCATTTGAAAGGGCATTTGATCAATTCTCTCTTATTGATAATTCTGATGGAAAAATTGAAGCACTTCTCTATCTTATAAGAGTATACAATAAAACGGGGGAAAAAGAGAAAACAAATGCAGCTCTGCTGAGAATTCAGACTCTCGGACTTAACGATCAGGTCAAGCTGCTCAGGGCAAAGGCTGAAGCTGCATTTTCTGAAAAAGATTTTCAGGAAGTCATCACTCTTTGTCAGCCGGTGCTGGCAACTCTCAAAACTGCGGAGTTCAGTGAAGATGCTCTTGATATCATGTCATATTATCTGAGTGCGGGTACGGCTCTTGGTCTTAACACGGGCAGCATGTTAGCTGATTATAAAAACCTGCTTGCATCAGGCAGCGCAAAATATGATGCAGGGCTGATTGAAAACCCGTTGGCACTCAGTTTCGGTTATTACACACTTGCACTGGCACAGTACAATATGAAAGATTACGGGAGTGCTGCGCAGCATTTTAATGTTGCGCTTGAAATTGATAAAAAATATGAGAACCTTCCCGGATTAGCCGATGACCTGTATATGACCGGCAAGACGTTTATTAAGCTTAAAAGATTTGACGAGGGGTTAAATCATCTTGAACGTGCCGCAGATGCATATAAGGCGCTCGGCAAAACGGGTGATTATGACCATGCCATGGTTGATATTATGTCGCTCAGGCCTGATAAGATTGATGTATCCTATCTCACGGACCTCCTTGTAAATTCAAAAGATGAGGAGCTTAAGGAAAAAATCAGGCTTATTCTGAGACCAATGAAGTGACGGGCATGGGCCGGATAAGGAAAATTATTGATTGAGATAGTTAATAGTTATTTAAAATTGAATTAAATTCATTTTATTAGAAAGTAAAAACACTTTAAAATTTTTCTACAGAATTTTTAGCCCTTTGTAGTTTAGAGTTACATTCACTTTGAAGTCTTGATATAATTTGTTTGCAAGATTCTCGGAAATACAAAATTTTCTTCAATAGAATGATTTGACATAGCCGGAATACTGAGGTTCTGATAGCGGGAGATACCTAATTACATT
>CAYPMQ010000072.1:0-12914 GCA_964411625.1 uncultured Ignavibacteriaceae bacterium | reverse complement strand
TCCTTTCAGAGTTTTTTCTTTTTACTTTTGTCAATATATATCAGGACAAGACAGACGGGTTTATCAACGAAAAACGAGCAACGAAAATCCTACCACCGTATTTCTTTCCGGTCCCTGAAGAATTTTCCTGTGAGAGAATAATCTGCTTTATCTGCGAGCCAGACAATACCCTCTGCACCTGATTTAACATCGCGGGGGGCAGTCAGACCACCCATATCAGTTTTAACCCAGCCGGGACAGACTGAGTTTACGGCTATCCCTTTATGCTTCAGAACAGACGCGAACTGTTTGGTTACACCATTAAGAGCAGCTTTTGATATACTGTATGACGGGGCATAATTCCCCATTTCATTAAGTGAGCCCGCACCGCTTGAAACGTTTATTATTCTGGAACCCTTTTTCATGAAGGGAAAGAAGGCGTTAATTATGAGAATCGGAGCTGTGACATTTATTGCCATCGTTTCATGCATCATTTCAGGGGTTACACCGGTTATGTCTGATTTATCGAGGAGAATTGCTGCATTATTTATAAGAACATCAAGTTCACATCCGAACTTTCTGAATTCTTCTGCAGCCTGATTAACTGACTCGGGGGAAGAACAGTCAAGATGAATAAAACGGGCATCGGTTTTTTCGTTGTGAAGTTTGGTTACGGCGAGATGTCCCTTGTTATCAGAGCGGGCAGCAAGAAATATTGTATAACCGAGTTTCCCGAGCTGCCTGCAGATCTCGAAACCTATTCCCCGGTTACCTCCGGTTATCAGAGCAGTTTTTAACATAAGTAATCCAAAATTTTTAAACTCTGTTCATTAAAATAGTAAAATTCAAAAAATCAATTCTGATTATTGGCACGAGTAAAACTGCATTCCTGAAACCGGGAGCAGCTTCTTCAGTGATAACAGATTCGTTTCAGAAATTACCCGGGTGACCTATTCCCGGGAGCTGCGGGCTAATACTGAATAAATTCCGCTTTCCGTTCAAACAAAAAATATTGCGGTTCGTCATAAATTACTCTGAATTAACAAAATAGCGTTGTAACATTCCGTTGTAATATTCTCTTCTAATAAAATAAGGAAAAATTCATGAGAATAAGCCTCATCAAAATTTCCCTTTTGCTGCTAACACTTCAGCTTTTCGGTCAGCAAGAGGCAAGATTATTAAGATTCCCTGCTGTGCACGGAGATAAGATTGCATTTACTTATGCGGGCGACCTTTACATAGTAAGCTCCACGGGAGGGGTTGCAAGAAAAATCACAAATGATATCGGGTATGAGATGTTTCCGAAGTTTTCGCCCGACGGAAAATATATAGCCTTTACAGGTCAGTATGACGGAAACACCGAAGTTTACCTCATCCCATCAGACGGGGGAGTTCCCCGCAGGCTCACATACACCGCCACACTTGGCAGGGATGATGTTTCTGACCGAATGGGACCTAACAACATTGTCATGGCGTGGAAGGATAATGAGACCATCATGTACCGCTCACGCTGGAGAGAATTCAATGACTGGAAAGGAAAGCTATACACTGTTTCTATTAAAGGAGGGCTTTCAGAACAGCTTCCTTTACCGAGAGGGGGCTTTGGGACATTTAATTCTGACGGAAGCAAACTTGCGTACAACCGAGTATTCAGGGAGTTCAGAACCTGGAAGCGTTACCGCGGTGGTCAGGCTGATGATATCTGGATTTATGATCTGAAGACAAAAAAAACCGAGCGCGTTCTTGAGAATCCCGCTCAGGATATCTTCCCGATGTGGCACGGAGATAAAATCTATTTCACGTCAGACCGTGATAATACCTTAAATCTTTATGTTCATGATCTGAAAACCAACTCAACTTCACAGCTCACAAATTACCGTGATTTCGATGTAAAATTTCCATCGATAGGCGGTGACGCAATAGTTTATGAAAACGGCGGATATATCTATAAATATGATCTGAAATCTGGTAAAAATGAAAAGGTGACTATTTACCTGAATGAAGATTTTGCAGCTGGCAGAAATGAAATGATTGACGTCAGCAGGGATGTTGCCAATTTTGAAATTTCACCCGATGGCAACAGGGCAATGTTCGGAGCAAGGGGTGAAATATTCACTGTTCCGGCAAAAAACGGCCCAACCAGAAATATCACAGGATCAATAGGTGTGCATGAAAGAGCATCCAAATGGTCACCGGATGGAAAGTATATTGCGTACATTTCTGACCGCAGCGGTGAGGACGAGATTTATATAAAGGCTCAGAACGGCCAGGGTGAAGAAATTCAGCTTACCAGTGGTTCATCTTATTATAAGTTCAGCCTGATATGGTCATCAGATTCCAAAAAAATAGTTTTTCATGATCAGAGCTACGGACTTTTCTACGTTGATGTTGCGTCCAAAAAGACGGTGAAAGTTGATCAGGGTGAAGTTTCACCTATTGGTCAGTATGATATAACTTATGACGGAAGCTGGATAGCTTATTTAAAAAATGAGAGTGATCAGATGTCGAACGTTTACCTCTATTCAGTCTCAGAGAATAAATCTTACAAGGTAACAGACGGCTGGTTTGCTTCAGGGCAGCCTGAGTTCAGTGAGGACGGTAAATACCTTTATTTTGTTTCCTCAAGGACATTTAACCCGAGATTCGGATGGACTGAGTGGAATCATATATATGTGGATATGGCCAAAATTTACATGGTGCCGCTTGCAAAATCTAACAAATCACCTTTTGAACCCAAAAGTGATGAAGTTACGATAAAACAGGATGCAGAGGGTGATAAAGCTAAAGATGATCAGAAAAAAGAGGGTGAGACCTCTGAAGAGAGCAAATCAATTTTGGTTGATACAGAGGGCTTCAGTGAAAGAATAATTGAACTGCCCGTTCAGCCCGCTTCTTATTTCAATCTTGCCGCTGCAGGAGATAAACTGTTTTATCAGAGAAATTCAAGCAGTGATCAGAGGCCGAGACTACTTGTTTACGATTTCAAGGAACTGAAGGAAACCGATCTCGGTGAAATAAACGGTTATGAAATTTCTGCCGACGGTAAAAAGATGCTGGTCTCCCAGAACCGCAATTATGCAATCATTCCGCTTCCTTCTGCCCCTGTTCAGGCTAAGGAATTCCTGAATCTTTCGGATATGAAAATCCTTCTTGACAGAAAAGCAGAGTGGAAACAGATCTACACTGAGGCATGGAGGCAGATGAGAGATTTCTTCTATGATAAAAACATGCACGGTCTTGACTGGAAGAAGGAACATGATAAATATGAGCCCCTTGTTGATTATGTGAATCACAGGGCAGACCTTTCCTATATTATCGGTGAACTTATCGGCGAACTCAATGCAGGTCATGCTTATGTCGGCGGCGGTGATTATCCGAAAGCTGAGCGAATAAGTCTTGGTCTCCTTGGCGCAGAGCTTATGAGAGACAACTCGGGATATTATCAGATAAAGACAATTCTGAAAGGGCAGAACTGGGATAAAAGTGCCAGATCACCTCTCACAGAATCAGGTGTGAATGTCTCGGAGGGTGAATTCATTATTAAAGTTGACGGCAGATCAACAAAGGAAATGAATGATATTTACGAATCACTTATCGGTAAAGCTGATAAGCAGGTTACTCTCACGGTGAACTCAAAGCCCGGAGAAGAAGGTGCAAGAGATGTGGTGGTAATACCCATTCCGGATGAACAGAACCTGTACTACCTGAGATGGATAGAGGGTAACATTAAAAAAGTATCTGAGGCGACGGATGGTAAAGTCGGTTACATCCATATTCCTGATATGAGTGTGAACGGGCTGAACTGGTTCGCGAAATATTTTTATCCGCAGCTCAGAAAAGATGCGCTCATAATTGACGACAGAGGCAACGGCGGCGGAAACGTATCACCCCAGATACTCGAAAGGCTGAACCGGGAACTCGTGATGATGAATTACAGAAGGAACGGAACCTATAATCTGAATCCTTCAGATATGCATCTTGGTCCCAAAGTACTGCTGATGGATGAATTTTCTGCCAGCGACGGGGATATTTTCCCGTATAGATTCAGAGCCAATAAACTCGGAAAGCTGATCGGCAAGAGATCATGGGGAGGTGTTGTGGGCATAGCAGGAACACTCCCGTTCACAGACGGCGGTTACCTGAACAAACCTGAATTTGCCCCGTATGATATTGCAGGTAAAAACTGGATCATGGAAGGTTACGGTGTTGATCCTGATATTGTTGTTGATAATGACCCCGCTCTTGAGTTTGAGGGCACTGATCAGCAGCTTAACAAGGCAATAGAGGTCATTAAAGAGGAGCTTAAAAACAATCCTCCCAAGATGATGCCGCCGCAATTCCCTGATAAAAGTAAATAATGACTGAGTAAAAAAGTCCGGTGATGAGCCGGACTTTTTTTATGGTATTTACGGCACAAACAGGACTGAACGCAGCTAGGACGTATATTATCTGATTCACGCAGATTTAGGAAAAGTTGTCTGTTGCTTGTTGTCCGTTACAGCACAAACAAAATAGCTGCACAGATTATACAGATTTCTACGGATAAACGCAGTTTATCAGAAGCACGAATTCAGCCTTCGGCTGAGCGAATGAACACGTATCTTTTTATAGACAATTGTCTTGCTGCATTGCACTTGTGAAACGCCTTTCGGCAGTGAAAAGGTAGATTAAAGAGCTTAATAAATGCAACAGTTATGTAAATTGTGTGTACCCGCGTGCAGGTGACCTTGCGCGTTCTCCTGGAATAAAGCTGTTATTTTTTAATAGAAATTAACCCGACTATAAAAACACGCAAGGTTTTAAATTAACAACTGATGTCTGAGCCCCGATTTTCATGATTATTATGATTAGAATGATGGGTATCAAACTACTCACGGATTATATTTTAATTGTCTTGCTGCAGCCAGATGACAAAACTCTTTTCGGTAGTAAAAAGGTGGTTGCTCTTAACACCAAACAGGACAGAACGCGGACCGCACGGATTTAATCTGATTTACGCAGATTCTTAGCAGCACGAATTCAACCTTAGGTTGAGCGAATTAACATAAATCTTTTGGGAGATAATTGTCCCGCTGCAACCCGCTAATGAAAAGGTTTACGGGAAATGTAATCATGAATAAAGACGACCGCTGATGTATTATTGTGGTCAAAAATCACCCGGGCTGTGAGGATTAGCCTGCCCGGTTCATGGAAGAAAAATAAAATTTAGAAAAGAATGTTTACAGAATTTCGGAGAGAATTTATATATACTAAATTATCGTCTAACCGGATTTCAACCCGGAGATAATCTAATTTTAAGAACTCAGGTTTAGAAATGGTTATAGCGGGTTCAAGAATTGTATTTTCAAGCTTGGATTGATAAATAACTGCGTCTGCTAAATCGTTTATTGTAATTTCTAGTGTATAAGGATTCTTCTCGGGATAATTAAAACTGATTTGCAATTCAGAACCGGTGAGTGACACGTTGTTTATGTATGTTCTATTTTTGAAAAAAAAGTTTCCGATATTATCCGCTTTCATTTTTCCGGAATATAGCATTCTCTGAAAATCAGGTATCAAATACCTCAGTGTCTCAAGTTCCGCCTGTGACCGACAAATTATAAACTTAAGATTCCGGAGATTCAACTTTTCTGGATACAAGACCTCTGCCTGACGGTGGAAAATTAATTCTCTCTTATTTCCTTCATCCAAGGGTCCATTATGATAAATTTTTTCAAAAGGAATTGAGAGATAAAAATCCGTAGTATTATCAATCTGCACACCAATTGATGCAAGGTTACCATTCGAAAAATATGTCAGGTTATCAGTCAGCAGGGCATAGGCATCAAACAAAAGAAATACTGGAACGGGACAATACGCATTTAATGGGGATAGAACTTTTATTGATTTTACTCCCTCATTATGAAATTGTGTTGGAGTTTTAGTACGTTAATATAACCGAACGAAACTTTGTTTATGAGGGGCAGTGCCTGAAATAATATCACTTGAGGAGTTATCATTCTACATCAGGCCGGCCTCCTGAGCTTTAAGCCGTGAGTAAATTGAACCTTCTTTTAATATAATTGCGGCATTATTTACATCAGTGAAATGATATAAATATTTTGGCAGCCATTTCCTCCCCTCAGGAAGTAGTTTATTTCTCAACTCTTCGAGCTTGATTCTGATTAGCTCATTATCCTTATCCGGCATTCTTGAGTATCAATTCCCCTTTATCCGGTTTAGCAATATTAAAATAACCTGCAGCTATTTTCACACCAATTGAATAGGTTTCTGAATATTTATTCCCACTAACCCGGGAAACCATTTCACAATAATTTAGTTGAAGGAATAATGAAATAATGGCATTATTAAGATTATCATTTACTTCCGGAATCAAATTTTTACTATAATAACCAAAATCACGGATTATGTTCCATACCGAAAGCAGGAGTTGTGAGTCAATAACGCCAATGCTTTTGCTGCTCTCCCTGCTATCTAAAATCAGAAATGCATCTTTATTTTCATCAAGGTAAAGATCAGGTATTTTAATGGGTTCAAATATAAAGTAATTATTCCTGTCATTAACCAGGTCGGGAACCTTGAAGTCATTTTTCATTAAGATTTCACTGATATCATCAAACACCTCATAGAAAGGTAAACTTATGGGTTCTGATCCGAGCCATTTTTTAATATTCTCAATATCTTTGTGTTCAGGCAGGCCAATATTTTCTTCATCATAAAAATACACAAAAACATCAATGGGCTCTTTTGAAAGGTACTTTTCCATTAGCGGCTTAACATCTTTTTCCCAGTTTAATTCCCCGTTCCCGCAGCCCAAAGGAGGGAATGCAATTGTAGAAATTCCTGCTTCCTGATAAATTTTAACCAGCGTCTTTAACCCTTCTTCAATATACTCTGCCTTTGACGGACTCCTCCAATGTTTCTTGGTCGGGAAGTTAAGTATCCACTTATGAGTGGTCTTGTATAGCCAGAGATTGCCTGTATCAAATTTTCTGGTTCCATCCGGATTAATTGACTCACACAGCATCTGGTATTCACGGAACATTTCAGGGTAAATTTGCTTAAATGTTCCGGCAATTCCCTTACCCATTACGCCAACTGTGTTGACAGTATTAACCAGCACCTGAGCAGGTGATTCAAACAAGTTTCCTTTGAGATATGTTATCATGTCTTGTAACAAAAATGAATCTGAGTTGCAGAAAACGGAATGTTTTTTACTATATGCCAAATATAAACAGAAAGATATTAAATTTTGTCTATGAGAATGAACTGAAATTATTTCGTCTGCCGGTGTAATTTCTCTAAATTGCATGAACCCGATTTTATGTAAATATTTAGAACAGTGTGCCGGCGGCACAAACAGGTTTACCATGCTCAGATTACGGATTTAATAAAGTCCACGCTGATTTTTTACAAATTGAATTCTCCGACTGGCGCATTTGCCACGAACTAAACCCTAATCTGCGGCGGAAAACTATACGCTAAACCCTCCATTCACTAATCTTTTAGTATATTTAAAGTTTGTATTAAAAAATTTACTCACTGGAAATATGGAAATCTCAAAAGTTTATTCCCCGCAGCAGTCAGAAGATAAATGGTATAAATACTGGCTTGAAAACGGTATTTTTAATTCGGATGTGGATAAAAGCAAAACCCCTTACACAATAGTAATTCCTCCGCCTAATATCACAGGTATTTTGCATATCGGTCACGTATTAAACAATACTATTCAGGATATACTGATCCGCTATAAAAGGATGCAGGGTTTTAACGCGTGCTGGGTGCCCGGCACTGATCATGCATCAATTGCGACAGAATCAAAAGTAGTTAAGCATCTGCGAGATCAGGGAATCAACAAGCATGATATTTCACGTGAGGAATTTCTGGTTCATTGTCATGAGTGGAAAGAGAAATACGGCGGGATAATAATCGGGCAGCTTAAAAAGCTTGGTGTTTCATGCGACTGGCGCCGACTCCGTTTCACCATGGATGATGACTATTACCGGAAAGTTATTGAGGCGTTTGTAAAACTTTATCATGACGGTAAGATTTACCGCGGATACAGACTTGTTAACTGGGATCCGGCCAATAAATCAGCAATCTCTGATGAAGAGGTTATTTTCCGGAACGTGAACGGTAAACTCTGGTATATACGATATCAGGTTAAAGGCACTGATGAATATATCACAGTTGCAACCACACGACCCGAAACAATGCTGGGTGACGTTGCAGTGGCAGTAAACCCGAATGATGAGAGATACAAACATCACCTCGGGAAAACACTTATTTTGCCGCTTGTTGAAAGAGAAATACCTCTCCTGGCGGACGAAGTATTTGTTGATCCTGCATTTGGCACCGGTGCAGTAAAGATTACACCTGCACATGATTTTAATGATTATGAGTTCGGAGAGCGGCACAATCTGCCCCTGATAAATATTTTCAACCCTGATGCTACAACAAATGAAAATGTGCCCGAAAAGTACAGAGGACTTGACCGGTATGAATGCCGTAAGCTCGTTCTTAAAGACCTTATTGAAGGCGGCTTCCTTGTCAAAGAAGAAGATTATACAAATAACGTAGGTTATTCTGAAAGGGGTCATGTTCCGATAGAACCATATCTTTCTGAACAGTGGTATCTTAAAATGGAAGAGATTGCCGCTCCTGCGTTAAAGGCTGTTAATGACGGAACGATCAGATTCCATCCCGGCCATTGGGTTAAAACTTATGATCACTGGATGAATAACATTAAAGACTGGTGTATCTCAAGGCAGTTATGGTGGGGCCACCGCATACCGGTATGGTATCATAACGAGACCAATGAAATTTACTGCGGTGTTAATCCGCCCGCAGATCCTGAAAACTGGCATCAGGATGAGGACGTTCTTGATACCTGGGCATCAAGCTGGTTATGGGCACATGATGTATTTAAAACCGAAGAAGAGAAACAGTATTACTACCCTACGAACACTCTTGTAACCGCTCCGGAGATTATTTTCTTCTGGGTTGCCAGAATGATCATGGCGGGATATTACTTTGAAGGAAAGATTCCCTTTAAGGACGTATATTTTACCTCGATTATCCGTGATCAGAAGGGAAGAAAGATGAGTAAATCACTTGGCAACTCTCCTGATCCGCTTGAGATAATTGCGGATTACGGAGCCGATGCGCTCAGATTCACCATCATCTATCAGGCACCGCTCGGTCAGGATGTTCTTTTCTCAATGGATTCGCTTGAGATAGGCAGGAACTTTGCCAATAAGCTCTGGAACGCCGGGAGATTTCTCCTGATGAATTATGACGGAAGCACGGGAGAAGAAGATCTTCTTGAAGATGATTTTGTTGACCGCTGGATGGAATCTGCAATAAACTCAGCCCTGAAGGATTTTGGAAAGGCAATTGATAGTTTCGAGATTAATAACTCGTCAAAAATCGTCTATTCATTTGTTTGGAATGATTTCTGTGACTGGTATATAGAGCTTATCAAAAACAAACTCTATTCTCAGGATGAGAAAATCAAAAAAAGCGCTATTGTAAAGGCGATAAGAAACTTTGAAAAACTGCTTCAGCTTGTTCATCCCCTTATGCCTTTCATAACTGAAGAACTCTGGCATCAGGTACAGACAAGAAAACCGGGCGAAAGCATCTGTTCTTCCAATTTCCCTGTAGTTGATGAGTCGAAAATAGACAAACAGGCAGAAAATGATATGCTGATGCTTCAGTCACTCATAACCGCAGTAAGAAATATCAGAGGCGAGATGCAGATTCATCCTTCTCAGCTAATTGATATTCATCTCAAAACCAATAGCTTTAATTCCGGGTACAGTGACTACATAAAACGTCTCGCCAAAGTGGGAAGCATTATTTCCGGCGGTGATATCGTAAAACCGAAAATGTCAGCCTCGGCTGTTGTGAAAGATATTGAAGTCTTTATTCCGCTTGAAGGAATTATTGATATCGAAGTTGAGAAAAAAAGAGTGGAGAAAGAAATCAGCAGACTTAAAGGCGCTCTTGAGGGAATTGAGAAGAAACTTTCCAATCCTTCATTTGTTGACCGTGCACCGGCTGATGTTGTTGCTAAAGAGAAGCAGAAAAAGGCAGACTGGAGCGGTCAGCTTGAGAAACTTGAACAGATATATAATGATCTGAACTGAACAATGAATAATCAGGGGTTAACCTGTTTAACCCCTGATTTAATTATCTGAATTGTTTTTGCGGAGCCCCCCGCCGCCGGAAATACATGAGCAGCAAGGATGAATTTACTAAACACCTTCCTGTTATTCCTGCTCTTCTTCCTTTTCACCGTTTTTAACCGTCATCTTGAACTGAACCATCTTCTGTTTGATCTTCTTGATTAGCTCAAACTCTATATTCCCATACCTGTATTTATCACCCGGATTCAGAATCTTACCCGTATTAAAAGATATAAAACCTGCAAGTGTGTTATAATCCTCAGAAAGAGGAAGATCGAGACTGAATGCCTCGTTCAGATCTTCAATATTAATTGAGCCGAAAACAACATAATTACCGTCAAGTGAAGCGGTGTATTCTTTCTGAACGCCGGGATCACTAATATCGCCGATAATTTCACTGATAATATCCTCAAGAGTTATAACCCCCTCGGTGCCTCCGTATTCATCGGTAACTATCGTGATTCTTTCACCCCTTTTCTGCATTTCCGAAAGAATTTCGGAGATGAATTTGTTTTCGGGCACAAAGTAAGCCGGTCTTATAGCTGTTGAAATATCAGGAACTTTACGGGATGTAAGCTGCCTTACAATGTCTTTAACGTGAGCTATTCCTACAATATTATCCGGTGAATCTTTATAGACGGGTATCAGGCTGTAACCTGTTTTAATAATCTCCCGGAAATCCTTCTCATTGTTTCCCGTAAGTTCAACGGCAACCATCTCGGTTCTGGGAACCATGACCTCACGGGCTTTCATATCTATAAATTCAAATACGTTATTTATTATCTCCCGGTCAGATTCATCAATGGCACCGCTCTCAACTCCGGCTTCGATGATATCCTTAATCTGTTCCTGTGAAATCTGGACAACTGAAAATTTTGATTCTGCTTTAAAGAGGCGGAGGAAAAATCCTGAAACCGCCGAGATGATTGCAAAGGGGATTTTGAGGATAAGTTCTATAAATCCGAGAACAATAACAGAGAATGCTGTAAGTTTATACCAGTATTTCTCTCCAAGCGCTCTGGGAACCTGAATACTGAATATCCAGTACGGTATTCCCAACAGAACAGATGCGCCCAGCTTAATAAAAAGTGTCTGAAGTGAAGTAAGATGATAACCCGCATCAAGGAAATAATGATCAAGCAGGCTTTCAACAATGAGAATACCCATTATGGCGAGAATCAGTTTGGAAAGCTCGCAATATGAGTAGATTCTCGTAAATTCATCATGAAAATATTCTATCCGTTTAATATTTTTCTGTTTTTTTACGGCTTTGTATTCTTCTTTTTCATCACTGAAAGAAATAACAACCCCTTCAGCTAAGGTGATTATACCGGAAATAAGGAATATAAGAAGAAGCAGGAGCAGAATAAGTGAAAGCATTTTAAGACAAATGATTACGGAAGGTAATTAAAGTAAGTTATTATTTGATATTTTTTTACGGGATTCATACATTTTTATATTGATTTATAAAATTTAATAAAGTTTTAATTACCTTTCAACTAATAATAGTTATTTGGTTGTAAAACTGTCTGTTTTAAGAGGCATTTGGTTATTTTCCCGGTGAGAACACTTTGTGAACCCATTCAAAAGCTTTAAAAATGAGTATAATAAACTTCAGGCGGCTTACAACAAACTTGCTGAAGATTATAATCTTTTAGTTGAGAAGTCAGGGGATATTAACCACCTCACATCAAAATACAACCACCTCACTGATGATTATAATAATCTGGTTGATGAGTATGACAGGCTCAGGAATGTTATTGAGAAACTCATTGAAGAAGAGAATGAGTTACATACACTTCTGGAGCATGAGAGTGAGGAACTCAGACAGCGGGAGGCTGAAACCCGAAAGCTAATTGATGAAAAGACAAGACTTGAACAGGATATAGCGGCGCTGATAGTCAACACAAAAAAAGACCGTGATCAGTCAATCAAATTAAGAACCGAGATTAAAAATCTCACCACGGAAAAAGATAAGCTCGAAAATCTGATAGCTGCATATTCTGAAGATGCTGAAAAGACCAGGAAGTCAATTGATGAAAAAAAGAGTTTAATAAAATCCCTCAACGAGGAAATTGAAGACTTAAGACAGAATAAAGAAAAGTATTCTAATGTTGCAGCACTCAAAATGAGGTATGAAGAAGAATCCGGAAAAGTGGAAGAGGTCCTCAAGAAGCATGACAGGCTGCAGAATGAAGTATCGGGACTTGATGAACTGAAAAAAAGACTTGTTCTGGAACTGAATGACCTTCAGACAAGACTTGTTGAGGGTAAAACCGAACTTGAGAATAATATTCTTCAGAGAAAAGCCGATCTTGAAGCAGAGTACTCAAAAACAAGGGAGATAATTGAAACAAAACTTGCAGAAAAGAAAAATGAACTGACTTATTATGACAGAAAAGTTCAGGAGGCTATCACCAAGGTAAATAATGCCAATATTGAGCTTGATAAAATACTAACTGAACTTCGTGAAAATGAGGAAAAGTTCAAGGTGGTTACACAGGAGAAGAAGGCGGTTGAGGAGGAGTTTAACAAAATCAGAAGTCAGGGTGAGATTCTTTACCGCCGTATTGAACTGATGAAGGAGGAATACTCTTCTCTTACAAAACAGATTGAGCGCCTCACTGAAGAAAAAACTGCCGTTATGAATGTTGTGAACCAGCTCAGGGGAAATCTGAGCGGATTTGCAAGTTCAAAAGACACTCTTAATAATGCTTTGATGACTCTCGCTAATCAGATTAATGA
>CAYPMQ010000071.1:0-12988 GCA_964411625.1 uncultured Ignavibacteriaceae bacterium | reverse complement strand
AGCAGCGTGATTTTTATCTTAAATAAATCTGATAGTACTTTTAACACTTATTATACTTTATCACTTTTATATCAGGGTTGCTTTGCAGCCATTTTAGACTGCATCCATGCTTCGTATTCAGCTGGTTCCATTACGACAACCTTGGTGTACATATTCCAGTGCTTCAATCCGCAGTATTCAGCACATGCAATATCATGACTTCCTGTCTCTGTTGCTTTGAACCAGATACTGTTGTTTTTATTTGGGAGAACATCACGTTTGAATTTGAATACGGGAATGTAAAAGCTATGGTTTACATCAAGTGACTTCAGATCAAGGGTTACAGGTTTATTTTTTGGAACATAAAGTGTATCGGTTTCAAGTCCGTTTTCATACTTGAAAGTCCATTTCCACATCTGGCCGGTCACAGTTACATGCATTGAATCTGCCGGGGGATTTGAAACTTCAACATAGCCTATATAACCGTAATAAAACATTGCTGCAACAAGGAACAGCGGAACTATTGTCCAGAATATCTCAAGCGAAACGTTGCCTTCTATGTTAACGGCTTTTTTGTGACGCTTGGCATTGTACTTGTAAACAAAATACAGCATCAGAACTGTAATGAAAATTAGAAGTACCGCAGAAATAGCCGTAATGAAATAAAAAGCGAAATCGGTTTTTTCTACATAATTTGATAATGAAAACATATCTGATTTACCTCGTCAAAAAAGTATAATCGGCAAATAAGAGTATCAATGAGATACCAAGAAAGAATAAGGCCACGGCAACAAAAAGCCAGAAAACTCTATTCTCATGCTTGAGATGCATAAATACATCAAGCACAAGATATGATTTAATTGTTGCAATGGTAACTGCCGTTATTACTGTTAAATTTGCTAAATTGATGCCTGCCACAGCCACTGTCAGACCTGTCATAATCAGCAGACATAGCCAGATTAATACATAAGCCCCGTATGAAGGAGTATGTGCTTTGTGTTCGTGTGAATGATTATCTTGCATACCCTCTCTGTCCTTATGATATTAAGTAAAATAATGGGAACAGGAAAATCCAGATTATATCAACCAGATGCCAGTATAAACCTGCTGATTCAAGTTTGACATGATTGTCATGGGTAATTATATCTTTTATTGTATAAACCGTCATAATAGTAATTAGAACCACCCCGATCACAACGTGCAGACCATGAAGACCCGTCATTATATAATAGAGACCAAAAAAGAGTATCTCTCCCGAGCCCTTATCAAGAAGTTTTTCTGAACCGGGGTAAATTCCGTGTGATATTTTAGCTGTCCACTCATAGTACTTGTTAACCATGAAGCCAAGAGCCATCATCACAGTCATAACCTGGAAAAAAATGGAAAGCATTTTCTGCTTTTTCTGAAGCGCGGTTATTGAAAGTGCCATGGTCAGTGAACTTGTCAGGAGTATAATTGTATTAAGTGCTCCGAACAGTGTGTTTAATTCTTTTGCAGCTTTGTGGAATTCTTCATAGTGAAGAAATTTATAGACGGCAAATACAAGAAACATTCCGCCGAACAAAAGAAGTTCGGTGAAAAGGAACAGCCACATTCCAAGACGTGATCCTTCATCATCTCTGTGAACGTGTACGGCAGTTACATCCTGAGGTGCGCTCAAACTAATTCCTCCTTAACAACTTTTTCGTTTTCGTTATTTTGTGCATACTCATAAGGTGAACTATGCACTTCGGGTGTTTTGTCAAAATTGAATACCCACGGAGGTGTCGGGGTTGTCCATTCAAGGGTTTCACCACCCCAGATATTTCTTTCAGTAACCACTTCCCCTTTTCTGAGTGCTTTTATAAAATTATATGCCATGAGAAGGAGTCCGGAGATAAGAATCCATGAGCCTATTGTTGAGATCAGATGGTAAATATGATATTCGGGTAAATAATCATAATATCTTCTCGGCATTCCTAGCCAGCCCATAACAAACATCGGAAAATAAAGCAAGTTGAATCCTGTAAACAGGAACCAGAACGCAACTTTTGATGTGCCGGTATTATACTTCCTGCCGAACATTTTTGGGAACCAGTAATGAAGCGCAGCAAAGATTCCGAATCCTGTGCCGCCGAACATCACATAGTGGAAGTGTGCCACAATGAAAGATGTGTCGTGAATATGCAGGTTGACACTGAGAGCACCCTGAATCAGGCCTGTGAATCCTCCGATTGAGAAAAGGAATATGAATGCAAGAGCATACATAAGCGGTGGTTCAACTCTTATTGAGCCCTTGTAAAGTGTTGCCACCCAGTTAAACACTTTGACAGCAGACGGTATTGATACAAGGAAAGTAAGAAGAGAGAAGACTATCATTGCCACTCCGCTCATACCGGCCGTAAACATGTGGTGTGCCCAGACAAGTGAGCCAAGCAGAGCTATACCAATACTTGAAAAGGCTATGAAACGGTATCCGAAAATTGTTCTCTGTGCAAAAACAGGAATAATTTCTGAAATAACACCCATGGCAGGAAGAATCATAATATATACAGCAGGGTGTGAATATATCCAGAAGAGGTGCTGGTACAGTACGGGGTCACCGCCAAGAGAAGGATCAAAAATACCGACTTTAAGAAGTCTTTCAAAAGTTACGAGCAGTAATGTAATACTAACTATAGGGGTTGCAAGAACCTGAATCCATGAAGTTGCGTATAATGACCAGATAAACAGCGGCATTTTAAAGAAAGTCATGCCTTTAGCTCTAAGCCGATGAATAGTCACAATAAAATTAAGACCAGTTAGAATAGATGAAAAACCAAGTATAAACGCCGCCAGGAGTGCCGGTATAACATTTGTCTGAGTTCTCACTGAGTAAGGAATGTAAAAAGTCCAGCCGGTATCAGGGGCACCACCGGGTAAAAACAATGATGTGATGGCAAGCAGACCGCCTATTACAAAAAGCCACCATGACAGAAGATTGACCCTGGGAAAAGCAACGTCAGCAGCTCCTACCTGTATCGGGAGGAAAAAATTACCGAAAACTGCCGGCAGGCCGGGTATAATAAAAAGAAAGATCATTATAACGCCATGAAGCGTGAATAATGAATTATAGGTCTGAGGATCAATAATTGTTTTACCGGGAGCAATAAGTTCTAGCCTCATAAGAAAGCCGAGAGTAACTCCCACTGCAAAAAAGATCATCATCGTAATAAGGTAAAGAATACCAATTTTTTTATGATCTACTGAAAAAATCCATGAACCTATTCCTGAATGCTTGCCCTTGTATGTTAAAAAATTAACATTTGTATCATGAGCAGATGAATTAGCCATGTTTATACACCTTCACTTAAATTCTTTTTATTTTTTTTCGTTACTAAAACAACTACCAGAACAATAGATAACGCAATTATAATCACACCGGAAATCCTGGTTACATTTAGCATATATGTCTTACCCTGCGGATCATAGCTGAAACAGAATTTCAGCACTTTTGCAATTGTGGGACCTGTTTTACCTTCTGATGCCTCAATAAGAGCCATCTTCAGATCAAAAGGCAGAAATTTGTTTCCTAATAAATATCTTGTAATCTCCCTCTCGGGTGATAAAAAGATCAGGAGCCCGGGATGACTTATCTGTTTTTCGCCTATAACGGTATAATAAAATCCGGCTTCATCGGTCAGTTTGGCTATCGTTGCCGAGTCGGCAGTCATAAATCGCCATGATCCGTCCGGGAACTCAATATTTGCAGATTTGATGAATTGCTGCTTTTTATCCGCAGCAATTTTATAATCTTCAGCCGGATCTATAGAAACCGATACAATTCTGTAATCCTTGCCGGGTATCATGTCAACCCTTGAGATGGCAGATGCCACTTCGGTCATGAGAGGTGAACAGAGACCGGGGCACTGGTAATACACAAACATCAGTATAGTGGTTTTATCAACCACATCTGCAAGTTTTACAGTATTACCCCTCTCGTCAGTTAGTTTATATTCACCATTGAGAATGTTCCCAAGCTTTGAATCATCAATACCTGCGTCATTTTTCTTGTTCTCTTTCACATTTGAAGCAAATACAATGCCGTTCAGAAGAACGACAGCTAATACAACAAATCCAAATCTTAAAACATTAATTCTAAACATAGTTTATTAAGCCAGTAATCCTTTTAAAAAATTATAAAGTCTGGCAAATTCTTCATCGCCCAGTCTGAGCACTGATGGTGCAAAACCATTCTGGACAATGTTTTTATCAAGCATAGATCTGAACGCCTTCACATCCTTGTTCCATGTACCGTCGTTAATCAGTGTGGCAATGGCTTTTGATGAATTGCCTGTTACTGATTTAAACAATCTTGCATCTTCATCAGTTTCCATGGATTTAAGTTTTTCGAGGGCAGAATTTAATCTCCCTGTAAGATCAGATCTCTCATTGATGAGTAACTTCTTTGCACCTGCAATCGGGATAATACCGGGTTCTTCCGTTCCTTTTGAAAGCTGATACTCTTCATCAAGCTGCGTTACTTCGGCATCTGTAATTTCCGGTGCGCCTTCCATAAAATTCTGCCTGATGTAATGAATAACGCCAAGTCTTTCATCAACAGGAAGATTATCATATGCAGGCATACCATTTGCAGCAATACCATTCTGTAAGGTAAGGTACATGGCTGCAAGATTACGTCCGTTTTTCCAGCCGTCTTTTGCATGAAAATTTCTTGGTTTGGGGTTTAAGGCTGCTCCTGCAACACCATCACCTCTACCCTGCCCGCCGTGACACGAAACGCACACTGCTTCAAATGTTGCTTTACCTTTTGCAAGCATTTCAGGGGTTGGTGCCTTGATGTTTTCAAATTCCACGGCTTTCAAAACTGCCGGGTTCTTCAATTCAAGGTCTTTTATAAGTTGTGTTGAGTCAACCAGCCTTGGAGGAACCGCGTTGTTGTAGATTGCACCAAGATTTGTAATGTAAAGAAGTCCCAGACCCACAAGCACCACCAGGAAATAGGTGTAAGATGATGCCAGAAAAAGCAGCGGGCTCTTAAGCATTTCATTAAACGATGGTTTATTTTTACTCATATTCTTCTATTCTCAGGCTTAAGTTATACTCTGTAATCCAAACCTCTTTGAAGTTTTGGATCTCCGACGGGTACTGCGTTATGTTTTTTGAAATTAAGATAGAAAATAATTATGGCTGCACCGATTATGGCCATCGGGAAGCCTATTTCCAGTATGTACAGGAGAGTATGATTTTTGTCACTGTGATACTGAGGCATAATAAGCCAGTAAAGATCAAGCATATGGGCAAATAAGAGCCAAAGCGAGGCAAATTTCAGTCTTTTAGGATCCATTTTTGCCGGCTGAGGCAGGAGGATTGAATATGGTACGACAAAATGCACTATTATAAGACCGATTGAAATTACAGGCCAGTATCCTTCCCACCTGTTAATAAACCAGAAGGTTTCTTCAGGCAGATTTGCATACCAGTAAAGCATGAACTGCGAGAAAGCTATGTATGCCCAGAAATTTACAAACCCGAATAACAATGAGCCGAAACTGTAATAATGATCTTCAACAACTCCTGAGTGCAGATATCCGTTTTCCTTCAGTTTTACGACAGTAAAAGTTATTGCGGCAAGTGAGGCAACCACTGTTCCTGAAAAGAAATAAACACCAAATATTGTCGAGAACCAGTGTGGTTCAAGACTCATAAGCCAGTCAACCGAAGCTATTGTTGCAGTGATTGCAAATAACGGGATAAAAATTGCAGAAGCCACAATATTTTTTCTGGTGAGTGTCTGATCTTTGGTTTCATCCTGTTTTCTGGAATTTCTCACGGCATAAAAATAGTAGATAATCCAGATTACGAAACACACCACAACTCTGATTATGAAAAAAGGAATATTCAGATAAGGCAGTTTTCCCGTTAATATCTTGTCATCTGGTGCAGGATGTGTCCAGTGGTAAAGATCTCCCATAAACAGGAATAAAGGCAGTGCTATGAAAAGGAGAACCGGCAGTGATGCCGAGAAAAACTCTGCCACCCTCCTGAAAGGGGTGCTCCAGGCTGCATTCGTTACGTATTCAAGAGCTATCAGGAAAAGGGAACCCAGCCCGATAGTCAGAAGAAATACGAAGGAGAGCAGGTAATTAAAAACTGCCCTTTTGGCATCGAGTGCAAATGTTGCAAGCCCGATCACCATTCCTGAAACAAGAAGAATTATCCCCAGTCTCAGTACGCTCTGCGGCAGTTCTTTTTTTGTATAGGTTCCACTACTTGCCATTTGAAGCCATCTCCTTTCTAACTTCATCAACATCCGCCTGAGTAGCGTTTTTGGCTTTTTGTAATACTCTGATATAATTAATAATTGCCCATCTTTCTTCCCTTGTTACCATGGGTGCATATGAGGGCATTGTATTCTGACCTGCGGTTATGACGTGATATATTTGTCCGTCTTCCCATTCACGCAGCTTTGTTGTATGAAGGCTTGGCGGATTCGGGAACTGACCCCGCAGTCTGCTGTCACCGTCACCATAGTTACCATGGCAGGGTGAGCAGAAAGTAAGATATTTTTTCTGACCGAGTTTCAGATTAGCTTCATTCGGAATGGTTGGATTTACCACACCCAGTACTTTATCTTCTGTCTGACCGGTGAATTCATAAGGAATAAATCCTCTTGCAACTGTGCCTTTCACAGGGGGTCTGTTGTAAGAACCGTCAGCAAAGAAATCGCTTGGTTTCTGAGGATTTGACTTAAACTGATTATCCATCCAGTTAAACGGGGTAATATACAGAGCTTTATTGAGTGTCAGGTATGCACCTGCTGAAACAACTATTGCAACTGTTGCCGCAATTCCGAGAAACTTGGGAGAAAATGCGTCATAAATGTTTTTCTCAACATCATAAACCACGTCTATATTTTTACCGCCAATTGACTCAAGAAACTCTTTTACTTTATCAAGTGAGAATTTTTCATCTACAGCACCGATAAACAGTCCATATTTATCAAGTGATACTGCCTTCATGTAACTGGTGTCAAGAAGAGGATGTGTATTATGAGGAAATTTGAAAAAGAATGTAAGCATTCCGAACACTGTTGAAAGCGTTGCGAGAAGAACCGTAACTTCAAATGTTACCGGAATAAATGCCGGCAATGCAAAGAACGGCTTGCCGCCGATAACCATCGGGTACGCAACAGACATGGTCCAATACATAAACAGCAGCGCAAGCCCGGCACCTGTAAGCCCGAATGCAAGAGTGATATAACCCAGCTTGGAGGGCTTCAGTTTCATGGCTGCGTCCATCCCGTGAACCGGATAAGGAGTATGCACATCAAAGTCTTTATACTCTGCGCTCGTCTTCTTTGCTGCGTAAATTATCTGATCAGGAGTATCAAATAGTGCGGTAACTCCAAAAATTTTATTACTTCTTTTCATTAATGTTCACCTCCGTGATGTGACGGCTGAGCTCCGGGAGCAACAGCTTTCACTTCTGCAATTGAGATCACCGGTAATGTTTTGGCAAAAAGAAGCACAAGTGTAAAGAACAATCCGAAACTGCCTAGAAGAATTCCGCCGTCTACGAGTGTGGGTTTGTAATATCCCCAGCTTGATGGAAGGAAATCTCTGTGCAACGAGGTGACTGTGATTACAAATCGCTCAAACCACATGCCAACGTTAACAAATATAACCACTATAAGCATAACAGGTATTGACCGTCTGAATTTCCTGAACCAGAATAACTGCGGGAAAATCACGTTGCAGCTGACCATTATCCAGTATGCCCATGCATACGGACCAAACATTCTGTTAATAAATGCGAACTGTTCAAACTGAACACCGCTGTACCATGCAATGAAAAATTCCATTGTGTAAGCATAGCCAACCATCATACCGGTTGCCAGAATTACCCTGTTCATCTTATCAAGGTGATCAACGGTTATAAGGTTTTCCATGTTGAATATTTTTCGCACGAAAATAAGCACCGTCACGACCATTGCAAATCCCGAGAAAATAGCTCCCGCAACGAAGTAAGGCGGGAAAATTGTTGTGTGCCATCCGGGGATAATTGAAACTGCAAAGTCAAATGATACTATTGTATGAACTGAAAGAACCAGCGGAGTTGCAAAACCGGCCAAAAGCATGTATGCTTTTTCATAATGCAGCCAGTTTCTGTGTGAATGTCTCCATCCGAGGGAAAATAAAGAATAGATAAATTTCTTTATTTTGGAGGAAGTTCTGTCTCTGAGTGATGCAAAATCAGGTATGAGACCAACATACCAGAACACCAGCGAAACTGTGAAGTAGGTTGAAACCGCAAACACGTCCCATAACAGGGGTGATGTGAAGTTAACCCAGAGGCTGTGCTGATTCGGGTAAGGTATCAGGTAACCGGCAAGCCATGGGCGTCCCGTATGAATAACCGGAAAAATCAGCGCACAAATTACGGCAAATATTGTCATTGCTTCAGCAAACCTTGCAATAGCAGTACGCCATTTTTGCCGCAGCAGAAAAAGAATAGCCGAGATCAGGGTTCCGGCATGGCCTATACCAACCCAGAACACAAAATTTACGATCGGAAATGCCCAGCCAACAGGCTGATTGTTTCCCCATAAACCGGTTCCGTAATAGAATGACAGTGCCAGCATTGCCGCTCCCAGCCCCAGAAGACTGAGTGTGATACTCAGGGCAATGTAGTATTTTTTATCCGGCTTCTGGTCCATTGGCTTCGCAATCAAGTCCTCTATTTCGGCTATTGACATGCGGCCTTCAACCAGAGGCAGCTCTTTAGAGTAATCTATATTCACTTAAACTCCCTCCGCAGTATTTCTGAGTTTTGCGAGATACTTAATGTTGGGTCTTATATTTAATTCTTCAAGCAATACATATCCGAGTTCATGCTCGTTGAGCTTTGCAAACTCTGATTCTTTTGCATTATAATTTCCGAATGTTATAGCATTTGCAGGGCAGGCATCCTGACATGCGGTAGTTACACCTTCACCAGTAAAGATTTTTCCGGCGGCGGTTGCTGTTGCTCTGGCATCTTCAATGCGGTGTACACAAAATGTACATTTTTCCATTACACCTCTTGATCTTACGGTAACTTCCGGATTGTGACCAAGATTTACAGGTTCCTGGTAGTAGAAACCATCTGCGAAATGATTCCTGAAATCGAAGAAATTGAATCTTCTGACTTTATAAGGACAGTTGTTTGAGCAGTATCTTGTACCCACACATCTGTTGTAAACCATCTGATTAAGACCATCAGGGCTGTGTGTCGTCGCAACTACGGGGCAAACGTTTTCGCATGGCGCCTGATCGCAGTGCTGGCACATCATGGGTGTCACACTTGCCGAAGGTTCATTGGGATCGCCGGCATAATATCTGTCTATTCTCAGCCAGTGCATTTCTCTTCCTGCAAGCACCTGATCTTTACCCACTACGGGAACATTGTTTTCAATGTTGCATGCAACAACGCACTGTCCGCAGCCTGTGCATTTACCAAGGTCAATATTCATACCCCATTTAACATCTTTGTACTCATATTCTTTGTACATGTTAAGAAGTGCATGCTTTTTACCGTGGTGAAGGAAATGCGGATCTTTTTCATACTGTTCAACAGTACCCTCTTTCACCAGTTCTCTTTTAAGATGTATATCCTTAATGAGAGTATCATCATAAACATAATGATCCTGAGTTGAAGCCAGCTTATATGTTCCGTCTGTTTTTGTAACTGAGACATTTTCATACATCCATGGCGAAGGATTGTTCTTCGATTGAAGTGTGTTTGCATTCTGTCCGACATTTACAGCCACTGCAGGTGAACTTGTTCTGCCATACCCGAGTGAAACACTGACAGTCTTTTCTGCCATTCCGGGCTGAATGAGCACGGGGAGTTTAAGTTTTCTTCCGCCGACTGTCACTTCTGCCATGCTTCCCGTTTTAACACCAAGTTCCTTTGAAGTATTGACGGAAACTGCAAGATAGTTATCCCATGTAACTTTTGAGACCGGATGCGGAAGCTCCTGAAGCCAGCCGTTGTTTGCATGACGACCGTCACCGAGTGCATAAGACTCGAGAAGGAGAAGTGTGTAACCGTTAACTTTTGCAGACTTAGCATTAAGCTCCTTAACTGAATCGGCTTTAAATGCAGGCTTTTTCTCTGCTGCTTCATCTGTCAGAACAACACCGTCATGAAGAGCTCCGAGCCAGAATCTTTCAAAAGCAAGATCTGTCTTAACGGCAGGATAAACTGTTTTTTCCCAGTTTGCCTTTACATAATCATGATAAATTGTGTTATTGTAAGAATCGGGGCTGCCGTTAAGCCATGTGAGCAATACACCTTCAACCTGCCTGGTATTATAAAGCGGCTCAATTACAGGCTGTTTCAGGCTGTATATTCCCGATCTGGTGTGTGCATCCCCCCAGCTTTCAAAATTATGGCTCAGCGCGCCGATATATTTAGATGCTGCCGTGGTTTCGTTTTCAAGTGCTGTAAGAGTCACAACCAATCCGGTCTTTTTAAGCCCTTCTGCAAATCCGAAATCGGTTGGGAAGTCATATACAGGATTACAGTCGGCGTTAATGACCAGTCCGATCCTGCCTGCCTTCATCTCTCCGGTAACTCTTTCCAGATCTGCTTTTGAAGTATAAGTAAAAAGGGCTATGTTTGAATTTAATTTATTATATAAGGCTGTGTTTCCGAGGATTTCATTGAGAAGGTTTACGGCAATATGAATTTCTTCACTGAGCACACGACCGGCATAAACAACACCCCTTCCTCTGAAAGCAATCAGATCTTTGATCATAGAAGAGAGAGCTTTTTTCTCTTTAGCCGAGAACCCGCCTTTAGCTGCGAGGGCATCAACAGTAAATGAGCCAAGATTCAGACCGTCCGTCAGATTTGAATTGACCGCATTACTCACCTCGTTAAGGAGTGTGTAAACCAAATCTCCGTGAAGTGAAGGGTTCAGCCTGATTCTTGAATCTGCTGAAATGCTTGTAAGTGAAAAATTACCTTCAACTGCATAAAGTCTGTTGAAATTTTTCTTGTGAGCATCACGTCTGGCTGAAAACTCTCTTGTCTGCTCAACCACGTTTCCTTCTGTTCCGAGAATATCAGCTTCGATTGATACAATGAGATCAGCTGATTTCCAGTCAATTACGGGAAGAACATCATTACCGTAAGATTTTTTCCAGGCTCTTCTCTTAAGTTCGTCATTAAACTGATCGTAATAAACAACCTCCAGGTTTGAATATTTTTCCTGCAGCCCGGCGATAAGTTTTGCATAAGATGGTGAGACAACCGCATGAGAAAAGAGTACCGCTTTTCTGCCTGAGTTAAGTGCGTTAAGCACGGCATTATCAAGCTCTGCCCAGGTTATATCACGGGTTGAACCCGATCTTACTTCCTGAGGTGCTCTGAACCTGGCAGGGTCGTAAAGATCCATCACGGATGCCTGACATCTGGTGCAGATCTTGCCTTTACTGATCGGATGATCAGGGTTGCCGTAAACTTTAATCGGTTTACCTTCACGGGTTTTTATTAAGATACCGCAGGTGTTACCGCAGCTCGTGCATGTTAAAGCATAGAAGTTTGCTTCACCAAATGTGATTTCTTCAGGCTTCTTATTATATGAAACTATTTTTCCTTTATCTCTGTAGTCGGTACAGCCTGTTGCTGCCATTGCTGCAGAGGCACCTAAAAGTGCGAGAAATTTTCTTCTGGAGATACCTGACATCTGTTCAGGATTAAATTCATCCTTAACCCCCGGCTTGAATTCATCATATAACGCCGGATCATGATTCTCCGTATTTAGCAACTCGTAACTGGTCCAGTAAACTTTGCCGTTTTCCTGATTTATTCCGTTCTTCATATCAGACATCTGTTATACCTTACTTTGTCTTTTTACTGAGAGTGGATTTTCTTTAACACTGACTGCTGCCGATTTTTGCTGTTCTTCTTTTTTACCGGAGAACAGAAACCCTGTAAAAGGCTTAAACACAAGATATCCTCCCACCAGTGTCAGCACTGAAGCCAGAAAAGATTTTCTGTTGAATTTGTTTTCCATCTTTGAATCTCCTACCTGTGACATGCCCAGCAATACTCCGGACCCTTTTGAATGTTTGCCACATATGGAACCTTTACTTCAGGATTCCTGTGACATTCAAGACATGCACCCATTGTGAATGAATTAACCTGCCCGATTTTTTCCATATTTGCAACATCCCCGTGGCAGGTGGCACACTCAATTCCCTTCCCGACATGCACAGAGTGGTTGAAATAGGCGTACTCAGGCACCCTGTGGATTCTCTTCCACGGTATGGGCGTTCCGCTCTCGTAGTATTGGATTAATTTCTTGATTTCCGGCCTGTCTGTTCTTGCCAGAGTATGACAGTTCATACATGTTGATGCCGCCGGAACGGTGGCGAATCTCTCTTTTTCAACACCCGTGTGGCAATACTGACAATCAATATTCATACCGCCTGCATGGAGTTTGTGAGAAAAATTGATTGGTTGTTCAGGGGTGTATCCGATACCGTCGCGTTCTGCTCTTGACACATAGTAAGTTACTGCAAATGACACAATTGCCACGAACACTAATATCGGAAGACGAATCCTTAACAAATAGTCGATGAAACTATTCATTACACAATACCTTCTTGCAACTTTGTGGGATAATAAGATTTGAAAATTTGAATGGGATTTTTCTGCCCGTTAATACTGAAAGATTACAGCGTAACAACTTCAAATGTACTAATTTCTCTTTATTTATTTTTAACAAACGAAAGCCGGAACTTTCCCGGAGTTTTTTCGTCTACTTTAAGATGTATTTAAATTAAGAAATGGATCTAAAACAGTTTCAAACTTAACAATTTTACAAATTAAAAAAAAATCAAAAAAAAGAATATTTCGTTCTTTTATCTTAACGGTTTTTTCTCTCCTGATTAATGCAAATTAAGAATATTATTGGATAATCAAAACAATAATTCATTTATTTTAATCTCAACAGTTAATAATTCAACCTGATTTC